>VGFB01000800.1 GCA_016869015.1 Armatimonadota bacterium | reverse complement strand
CATCCGCCAGATCGTACAGCTCCCCCACCTCCTGTCCGGGGAAGAAGCCCTGGGGATAGTGGACATACCGCCAGCGGTCCGTCCGGATGCTCCTGGCCCAGGGGTTCTCGGTGACGGCCACCTCCCGGATCGGCCTGGACCCGCCCAGCAGGAGGCTGTCCAGGTGCTTCCCGTCGGCGGTGGGCAGGTCGCCCAGCCCCGCCAGGCTGACCACCGTGGGGGCGAGATCGACGGCCTCAACGAGCGCGTCGCAGACATGCCCCGCCGCGAAGCGGCCCGGCCAGCGCCAGAGGCTGGGGACGTGGCAGATGGCGTCCGCGCAGATGCCGGGGGCCTTCTCGATGATGCCATGCTCTCCGGCGAAGTCGCCGTGGTCGGAGCTGTAGATCACGAGCGTGTCGTCGGCTAGCCCCCGTCGGTCGAGGTGCTCCAGCAACACCCCGACGGCGGCGTCGACCTGGCTGACGCAGCCCAGGTACCCGCGCAGCACCCGTCGGCGACCGGCCTCGTAGGTCTTCGGCTCGAAGATCCAGAGCCCCGCGTCGGGCGCCTCCTGCTCGCACCGTGTCTGCACGAAGTGCGGCGGCTTGTCGCTCATGTCGTAGTCGGCGTTGGGCGGGAGGCTGATCGACGCCTCATCGTACATTGACCAGTAGGGCTCGGAGGGGGTGTAGCACTCGTGCGGGCGGGGGAGGCTGCAGTGCACGAAGAAGGGTCGGTCGCCGGCCTCGTCGATGAAGCGCATCGACTCCCGCGCCGCCCAGGCCTCGACGGAGTGCTCGAAGGGCAGACGAGAGGCCCGAGCATCCAGGCCCTGGCCTCCCCCGCCGGCCGCCCGCCACTCCTGCAGGACCTCATCGTCGCGGTCCTCCAGCCGCCCGACCTCTGCCAGGTATCTCGCATAGTCGCTGTTCGCGCCGCGGTACGCCTCCAGGAAGCGGTCGCAACCGGTTTCGATCCAACGCTCCGGGCAGTGGATCTTGCCGATGGCGGCCGTCCGGTAGCCCGCATCACGGAAGCGCCCGAGGACGTTCGGTAGCCACGGCGTCGGCCCGCCGAGACCGTAGTACCCGTGGTTGTGCAGGTACTGGCCGGAGAGGAAGCTCACGCGACTGGGAGTGCAGATGGGGTTCTGCGGGATGCAGTTCGTGAAGCGGACACCCTCAGCGGCAAGTCGATCCAGGTTCGGCGTCCTCGCGTCCGGATGACCGGCGGCTCCCAGACACTTCGCGTTGTGCTGATCAGCGAGGATGAACAGGATGTTGGGCGGTCGGGTCAAGGTGCGAGATCCCCTCCGTCGGCGGGCCAAGACTCCGCGCAACAGACTCCGGCGCGGGTGTTCCGTTCCGCAGCGCGCTTCGCCTGCCTGACCGAAGCAGGAGACAGCCTCGCGGCTCACGAATCCACGATCGATCGCGGCTCCCAGCCCCCCTTGGAGAGAGACGATGAGCGAGCAACGTCGCGTCCAGCCCCTGACCCGTCGCCGGTTCTTCAGGACCTCCGCGCAGGCCATGGTCGGCACGGGGGCGGGGCTCCTGGTGCTGTCCGAGCGCGCGAAGGGCGCCAACGACCGCGTGGTGGTTGGTCACATCGGCGTCGGGGGCATGGGTAACGGGCATGTCGGCTGGTTCGCGGGAATGCCCGACGTGGACACGGCCGCCCTCTGCGATGTCGATCAGGGCCGCTGCGCCGAGACTCTGAAGCGGCTGCAGGGGATGCGCCCCGAGACGCAGGCCGAGGCCTACCACGACTTCCGCCGGGTGCTCGAGCGCAGCGACATCGACGCGATCACTTGCGCCACGCCCGACCACTGGCACGCGCTGATCGCCGTCCTGGCCTTCCAGTCGGGCAAGGACGTCTACTCCGAGAAGCCGCTCTCGCACAACCTCCGCGAGGGGCAGGCGATGCTCGCCGCCGGGCGGCGGTACCGGAGGGTCTTTCAGCTGGGCACTCAGATCCACGAGGGCGACAACTACCACCGGGTGGTCGAGCTCGTGCGCTCGTGCGTGCTGGGCAAGATCCACACCGTCCGCCTCTGGAAGAACGGCGGCACCGGGGACATGGGTTACCCTCCAGCGGCCGATCCGCCGCCAGGCCTGGACTACGATCTGTGGCTCGGCCCGGCCCCCTGGATGCCCTACATCCCCCAGCGCTGTCACTACAACTTCCGGTTCTACTGGGAGTTCTCCGGGGGCACCTACGCCGACTTCTGGTGCCACATCGCCGACATCTTCTTCTGGGCCATGGACCCGGGTCAGCCCCTCACCGTTGAGGCCCGAGGCGAAGCGCCGCCCGGCATTGCCGATACTCCCGCGTGGATCGACGTGGACTATCAGTTTCCCGACCTGAAGGTGCTCTGGACCACGAACACGCCCGACGTGCCCGGCGCGGCGGGCAAGGGGATCGGCTGTCAGTTCGAGGGGGAGAAGGGTTCGCTCTGCTGCGACTACGGCTCACGGGTGATCTTCCTGGACGGCAAGCAGATGGACGACGTGCCCGACGTGCCGGTGACCCTCCCGCGCTCGCCGGGGCACCAGCGCCACTTCGTGGATTGCGTGAAGTCCCGCGCGCTGACCGAGAGCAACCTGCCCTACGTGCGAGAGATGACCATCCCGATGCACCTGGGGTGCATCTCCTTCCGGCTGAAGCGCAAGCTAACCTGGGACGCGGCAACCGAGCAGTTCGTCGGCGACGCCGCCGCGAACGCGCTGCTCAGCCGACCCTACCGCGCCCCGTGGCACCTGCCGCTGTGAGGAGGAGCATCATGTGGAGACCAGGACTCGCGATCATCACGCTCTGTGGTCTGGTGACGGCAGTCTGGCCACAAGGCGAGACCCCGGAAGCCCTCGTGCAAGGGCTGATGTCCGACGACGCCGCGACCCGGGTCGCCGCCGAGACCGCGGCCGTGAAGCTCGGCGCGCCCATGGTGAAGCCCCTTTGTGACCTCCTGGCCGCCGGCGACACGAAGTCGGTCACCGTGGCCGAGCGGATGCTCTTCGCCATCGCCGCTGCGGCGTCGGCGCCTGGCAACCAGGCTCATGCCGACGCCGTCGCGGCAGCGCTGGCTGCCCAAGCGGAGCGGGCGGCGTGCCCGGAGGCGCAGACCTGCGCCCTCCGGCTTCAGGCGCTGCTCGGGGAGCCGGGCGCGAGGGCTCTGCCGGCCCCCCCCACGCCGGCGGACGCCCCCGCTCTAGCCGCCGCAACGGCCAGCCCCGACGAGGCCGTCC
>VGFB01000799.1 GCA_016869015.1 Armatimonadota bacterium | reverse complement strand
GTCGACATCATCGCGATGGATGCCAAACTGCCGTCCAGCCAACTGCCCGCCCCGGAGCTCGATCCGTCGGCCTACCTCGCGCGCACCCTCGACTTCCTACGGGTCGCGCGCCGTCGGGAGGTGTTCGTGAAGGTCATCTGCGCGGCGGACACCGAGGAGACCGAGATCGCGGAGGTGGCGAGGGGCATTGCTGAGCAGGACCGGGACGTCCTCCTCGTGCTGCAGCCGGCGACTCCCCGCCACCGGGGCGGGGAGGTCGCGAGCGCGAGGCGCCTGCTGGCGCTGCAGGAGCTCGCGGGAGAGCATCTGGCCGAGGTCCGGGTCATTCCGCAGTGCCATCGGCTGATGGGTGTGCGATGAACCGCTCCTACTCCCCTACCCCCCTTGCCTCAGGAGAGGGGAACGGCCCGGTAGGCCTGACGACGACCATCCCCGTCGAGGTCCTGCTGGCGGCGGGTCGCACACCGCTGGACCTGAACAACGCGCTGATCACGGCGCCGGACCCCTGTGCTCTGGTGGCCAGGGCGGAGCGCGACGGCTACCCGGCCAACGTCTGCGGGTGGATCAAGGGCATCTACGGCGTGGTGCTGGAGCACGGGATCCGGCAGATCGTCGCCGTGACCCAGGGCGACTGCAGTCAGACCCACGCCATGGCCGAGACGCTACAGGCCGAGGGGGTCGAGGTCATCCCGTTCGCCTACCCCTTCGATCGGGACCGCGGCCTGTTGCGCGCCCAGATCGAGCGGCTGATGGAGCGCTTCGGCGTGGGATGGGGCGAGGTGGAGCAGCAGTATGAGGTCCTTCACCCCGCGCGAAGGACTGTGGCCGAGATCGACGAACTGAACTGGCGGTCCCGCCAAGTGACGGGCGCTGAGACCCATCGGTGGCAGGTGAGCTGCAGCGACTTCGGCGGCGACCCGACGCAGTTCCTGGCGGATGCCCAGGCCTTCGCCGACGAGGCCCGCACTCGCCCCGCGACGAACGGCGACGGTATCCGCTTGGGCCTGGCGGGCGTGCCGCCGATCTACGGGGACTTCTTCGAGGTGCTGGAGGAGGACCTCGGCGCGCGGATAGTGCATGTGGAGGTGCCGAGGCAGTTCTCGCTCCCGTGGGCCCCGGAGACGGATCTGGTCACCTGCTACCAGCGCTACACGTATCCCTACGACATCTTCGGCCGCCTCGAGGACCTCAAGGCCGAATGCGCGCGGCGGCAGGTCGACGGCCTGATCCACTACGCCCAGTCGTTCTGCTTCCGCCAGATCGAGGACCTGCTGATCAAGCGGGAGATGCCGCTGCCCGTACTGACCTTGGAGGGCGACCGACCCGGACCCGTGGACGCGCGGACTCGGATCCGGATGGAGGCCTTCCTGGAATCGGTCGACGCGCGACGCAGCGGAGCTGCACGGAGGGACCCAGTCTGACTTCGCCAGTCCGGACCCGATGGAAGGAGAGGGAACGATGAGAGCCACACCTGTCCTCGTCGCACTGAGTCTGCTGATGGCGGCGGCCTGCGTGGCCCAGGATGCGCCCGACATGACGGGCAAGGTCACGCTGATGAACGGCGACACGTATGAGGGCGTCATCGAGGTGGCGGAGTTCGGCGTGAAGCCCGGGGCGGGCATCGGCGCCGATTCGTCCATGAGCCACGGCTACATGAGCGTTCTGGTGGACGGCCAGGAGGCCAAGGTGCCCTTCGCGGAGGTCGCTTCGGCGGAGGCGAAGTGGGTGCCGCCCGGAGCCGAGCCGGGCAGCAAGTGGCGCATCGAAGCCCTGACCATCACCCGCAAGGACGGCACGCAGGTCGTGGGCGCGCCGCACTGGATGCTCTTCGCGACCACGGCCCGCGTGCGCCTGGCCGACGGCACGATCGCCCGCGCGTCCGCCTTGTCCACGGCCAGCCCGGACTTCGAGCCCGGGCCACTGATGGTCAAGGTCGAGATCGGCGCCGGCACGACGACCGAAACTCCGGGCGGCACAACCACAGAGCCCCCCGGCGGCACGACGACGGAGCCCCCTGGCGGCACGACCACAGAACCACCGGGCGGCACGACCACCGAGCCCCCGGGCGGCACGACCACGGAACCCCCCGGCGGCACGGAGGGACCGGGGGTGGCGCTGATCGGCGCCCCAAGCACGCTGACGCTGACCGTGGTCTGCCCTGATTGCGGGAAGAAGATCACGGTTCAGGTCGACGTCAGCGCGAAGAGCGGAGAGTAGGATGTCGCGGGTCGATGACGAGCTGAGGCTGTTCCTGGATGGGACCCTCCAGGTCGAGTCGGCGGCGGAGCTTCGGGCGAAGCTGGAGCGCGGCAGGCCCCTGCGGATCAAGCTGGGCTGCGATCCGAGCGCGCCGGACCTGCACGTCGGCCACGGCACTGTCTTGCGGAAGCTGCGGCGGTTGCAGGACGCCGGACATACGATCGTGTTCATCGTGGGCGACTTCACCGGGATGATCGGCGATCCGTCGGGTAAGTCCAAGACGCGGCCCATGCTGAGCGAGCAGCAGGTCAAGCAGAACGCTCAGACTTACGTGGACCAGGTCGGGCTGATCCTGGATACCTCCCGGATCGAGCTGCGGTTCAACAGCGAGTGGTTCCGGGAGATGGGCGCGGCGGGGATGCTTCGGCTGGCTTCGCATTACACGCTGGCCCGGATGCTGGAGCGCGAGGACTTCGCCAACCGGATGGCGACGAACTCGCCGCTGTCGATCCGCGAGCTGCTCTACCCGCTGGTCCAGGGGTACGACTCGGTGGCAATCGAGGCCGACATCGAGGTCGGCGGCACGGACCAGACGTTCAACCTGCTCGTCGGTCGAGACGTTCAGCGCGCCTACGGTCTCGAGCCACAGGTCATCATGACCTATCCCCTCCTCGTCGGGCTGGACGGCAAGGAGAAGATGAGCAAGTCGTTGGGCAACGCCGTCGGGATCACGGACGAGCCCAACGACATGTTCGGCAAGCTCATGAGCCTCCCCGACGGCGTCCCAGACGAGGAGGGGAACCTGGGACACCCATACGGCGTGATCTGCCACTATCACCAGGCGTTGCTCGAGTGGCCGCTCGAACGCTGCGAAGCCCTCGAACGCGAGCTGGAGGCCGGGCGAGTCCATCCGCGTGACGCGAAGGCGGCCATGGCGCGGGCGGTGGTTGCACAGTACCACTCAGAGGCGGCGGCGGACGCCGCGGCGGGGGAGTTTGAGCGCGTGTTCGCCGCGCGCGAGCTTCCCA
>VGFB01000798.1 GCA_016869015.1 Armatimonadota bacterium | reverse complement strand
GGGCTCGATCATCGGCAACGTCCTGGTCGTCCTGGGCTTCGCGGCCCTGGTCGGGGGCGTGCGGCGGGAGAAGCAGACCTTCAACGCAACCGCGGCCAGCACGAACGCCTCGATGCTCCTGCTGGCGGCCATCGCCTTACTGGTGCCGGCGATCTTCGTGCACGCGACGCCCGATGAGGTGCGCGCGGATCCGCGGGCCTTGCAGCTGGGCCTGTGGGTGGCGGTCGTGCTGATCATGGCCTACGGCGCGGGCCTGCTCTTCTCGCTCCGCACCCACCGGGCCGCCTTCGACGGGGCCGCCGAGCACGGGGAGCCCGCCTGGTCGAGGGACTTCTCGATCGGCGTGCTCGTCGGGGCGACGCTGCTGGTGGCGGTCACGTCCGAGGTGTTGGTCGAGGCGCTGAAACCGATCCTGCAAGAGGGTCGCCTCTCGCCGCTCTTCGTGGGCGTGATCATCCTGCCGTTCGTAGGGAACGCGGCCGAACACGCCGGGGCCGTGTTCCTCGCCGCCAAGAACCGGATGGACATCGCGATGACGATCGCCATCGGCTCCAGCACGCAGGTCGCGCTGTTCGTGGCGCCGGCGCTGATCTTCTTGAGTTGGGCCATCGGGCGGCCGATGACCTACATCTTCGAGGTCTCGGAGATCGTCGCGATCGCCGCCGCCGTGGCAGCGGTGAACTTCATCTCCTCCGATGGCGAGACGAACTGGCTGGAGGGCGTGCTGCTGCTCGCGATCTACGCCATCATGGCCCTCACCTTCTTCTTCGTCCCCAATCCGTAAGGCCGGTGACCGGTTACCTCGCCATGACCTCCGCCAGCCAGAGCAGGTCCGGTCGGCCCTGCGGGCCGCCGCCGGGCGGCTGGTAGATGCGGAGCTTCCGGGTGACCGCGAAGCCCCAGCGTGCCGTCGTGAACGGGCGCGGCTCGAGCCCGTTGGGGGGAGCAGCCCACACCGTGCGCCAGCCGTTGCCGTCCGGTAGCTGAACCTCCCAGTTCTGGGAGGTGTGGTACACGCCGGCGTAGTAGGCCCAGCCGAGGCTCACCCGGGTGATCCGGCGCACCTGGCCGAAGTCGATCTCCACCCAGTGCGGGTCTGGGCTCTCCGCCGAGGCCCACGAGACGTCGTTCCGGCAGTGATCGCCGGGCAGGCGAGTCCGGCCGTCCTGCAGGGGGATCACGTCGGGGTAGTTCGGGAAGTGGCTGTCTACGGTCAGTGTCGCGCCCGCCTCCGCGAGACAGTAGTTGTCCGGGAGGACGCGCTCCCAGGTGAGGATCAGCCGCGCCTCGTTCTGCTGCGGTGAGGCATCGGCTGCGGTGAACACGACCGTGTGCTGACCCAGATCCAGGTCGGGCAGGTCGAGGGCATAGGTGTCGCCCTGCTTGGCCACCGACCCCTCGCCGTAGCCGTGGCGCCGTCCATCGACCACGAAAACCACGTCGGCCTCCGCGACCGGGCTCTCCGCGTCCTCGACGCCCACCGCAATGCGGGCCGGCTGCCAGTCGCCGCGTCCGAGGGCGACCTCGGCCTCCGGGGCCTTGGGCTTCCCGTCCACCTTCAGCCCCGTGATGCGCGGCGGCGTCCGGTCATGGATGTCGACTTGTGTGGGGGGATCGACGAGCAGACGGAGCCGCCCGAAGGAGGTCGGTTCGGGATCGAGGCGGATCGTCACGCCGCCGGGGAAGCGGTCCGCGCTCGCCGGATGCCAGGCGCCCGCCGGGGACGCCACGAAGACAGACCCTGCGGCCGGTGAGAGGTCCGGCGCACCGGCGGAGGGAAGTGCCAGGCCCGTCAGGGCCGCAGCCAACGCCCACCGCATCGGAACACTCCTTCGTGGATCGGGCGAGTGTTCGCGCCGCGGCGGGCGGATTCCTATCCCGACGAGGCCGCTCCTTCAGTGTACGCCGACCCGCCCGCCTTCCCCGGCTCCCTCTCGCCCGACGACTGGCTTCTGCGCCGGCGCCGTGAGGGCGCGCCCCGATGGTCCCTTGAGGACCTCCCGACCGACGCCGAGACGGGCGGCTGGCGCGAGGGGCTGCTGGCCGACCTGCGCCGTGTCCTGGTTCTCGAGGATGAGCCTCGGGACCCACCGGAGGTCCGGGTGCTCGCCCGCCGCGAGGATCGCGGCCTCACGGTGGAACACATCCTGTACGAGGCCGAGCCGGGGGTCACGGTGCCGGCGGTCGTCCTGCTTCCGCACACCCTCGAGCTGCCGCAGCCGGCGGTGGTGCTCTGCCCCGGCGCGGAGGGCAAGGCGGCCTTCTCCCTTGAGCCCGCGTGGTCGGACCCGGGCGAGCCCGGGCGCTCCCTGGCCCGTCGGCTGCTGGATGAGAACCTCATCGTGGCCGTGCCCGATCTCGTCTGTTCCGGCGAGCGCGCCGGGCCCGAGCTCCCGCAGTTCGCCGTCGGGGGGTGGCTCGGGCGGCCGCTGCTGGGTCGGAGGGTGGGCGAGGTCCTGCGCCTGGTCGACTTCCTGGACCAGCGCCAGGAGGTCGCCTCGACGCGACTGGCGGTGGCGGGGCTTGGCGCAGGAGGGGCGACGGCGCTCCACGCCCTGGCGCTTGACCGGCGGCTCCGGGTCGGGGTCGTGGGGGGCATGCTCACCGGCAACGCCGACCGCATCATCGCCCTGGCGGCGGGCGGGTGGCGTGAGTTGCCCGAGTGCCTGCACCTCATGGTTCCTGGGCTGGCCGCCCTGGCCGATGTGCCCGACATCGCCGGGCTGTGCGCGCCGCAACCGCTGCTCATGGTGCACGCCGCGGACGACCCCGCCTGCCCGATCGACGCGGCCCGCGACTGCGCCGCGCTGATCCGGGCGGGGTACGCGCGGTTCCAGGGCGCCTGGCAGTGTGAGGTGCAGTTCCATCCCGAGAGCGGCACGCGCGCCTACGAGGCCGCCCGCGAGTTCCTGGTCCGCCACCTCCGCGCCCAGTATGTGTAGGCCGCCCCGGGTCCGATTCTTGTCAGTAGGTGGAATCAGCGTCTCCCGAGTCGTTACGCGGCTTTGGCGAAGTGTCGGATGCGATCGGTCTGGCGGTTGAGGATGAGGCAGCGTAAGGCCAGGATGTGATCGGCGCCGGGTTGTTTCCAGCGCATGCCGGCGCCTTTGAGTCGCTGCTCGACGACGACTTTGCAGGCGGCTTCGGCGACTCCGCTGCCGATCATCAGTCCGCGTTCGCGGAACTGTGGGTAGCGCATGCGGTGGGCGTTGTTGCGGAAGTAGGTCTGGGTGA
>VGFB01000797.1 GCA_016869015.1 Armatimonadota bacterium | reverse complement strand
AACCTCAGCCTCACCTCACCCGCCCACGGGTACTCCGTCGTCTGCGCCAGCACCACCCGCGATCCAGTGGCCAGCTCCGCCTCTACCCGATTGCCGCCGTACAGGTGCACCCACAGCCCCTCGTCCGATACGCCGTAAGCCCACTCGTGCAGGCTCGCGAGCGTCCGCGCGACGCTGGGCGGACAGCAGTAGCACTTCCACGTGAACCAGCGTTCCGAGCTGTCGTTTGAGAGCAACGGCAGGTCCCGGGGCCCGCGCGCGAGCGGGTTCGTGTAGCAGAAGCGCGTCCCCTGGATGTCGGTCGCCGAAAGCAGGCTGTTGTAGAGCACGCGCTCCATCACGTCGGCGTGCTTCGCGTCGCCGGTGAGCTCCAGCATCCGCCGGTTCCACATGGCGTTGCCGATGTTCGCGCAGGTCTCGTTATAGGCGGTCCGGTTTGGCAGCTCCCAGTCGCCCGCGAAGGCCTCATGGACCTTGTCGTCCCGGGTCGAGACGCCATGGTGCTGCGGCCCCACGGCCCCGGTCACGTACATCCGCCGCGTGACGACGTTCTCCCAGATCCGCTGCAACGCAGCCAGCAGCGTCTCATCCCCGGCCTCCGCGCACACATCTGCCGCACCGGCCCACAGATAGGTGGCCGTGACGGCGTGCCCCACGGCCTGCGCCTCCTCGCGCAGCGGCACGCGATCCTGGCACTGGTCGCCCACGATGGCGTCCCCGAGCGCCGCGAGACCCGCCAGGTCCCACGGCCAGGGGCGCGATCCCCGCATGTCGACGAAGACCCCCGCCAGCTCGAGGTAACGCGGTTCGCCGGTCTCACGGTACAGGTCCACGAGGCCCATGATCTGGCTCGGGTTGAACCCGAAGTGGGCCAGCTCCGGCGGTCGCGGAGCGAAGAGCTCGTGCAGGTAGTCGGCCGCGCGGCGCGCCACATCCAGCAACGTGTCCTTGCCCGTGACGCGATGATGCACGCTCCCGGCCGTGAGGAGGTGCCCCAGGTTGTACAACTCGTGGTGGATCTTGTTCGTCCAGCGTTCCTTGTCGGTCAGCTGGATCTGGGTGTTGAGGTAGCCGTCCGGCTCCTGAGCGCCCCGGATGGCCTCGATGATCTCGTCCATCTCCCGATCCAGCGCCTCATCGCGAGTTACCTCGAAGACGTGGGCCAGGGCCTGCACGTACTTGTAGCAGTCGCCGTCGCTCCAGAACGTGCCGCGGTGCTGACCGTCCCGCTGCCCCGCTCCGACCGCGAAGTTCGCGAGCACCGCGGCGTTCTCGGGCTCGTCGAGCGCCTGCCTCATGCTCGGCAGCATGGTCTCGCGGCAGGTCCGGAAGCGCTCCGCCCAGAACCCATCCGCCCACCGGACGGCGCCCGTCGCCGCCGGCCGCACCCGACCGTGTTGGTGCGTCGCGAACATGTCGCCTCCTTGCCGATCGCCTCACTTCGGCGCGATGAAGAGGTCCTGCGGCGCCCCGGTGAAGCCCCCATCGCCGAAGTGGTCGAAGATCCGCACCGCCAGTACGTTCGCGCCGGGCCGCACGAGCCCCGCAGGCACCGTGTAGCGCCGCGGCGCGGCGTAGAACTCCGGCGTCGCTTTGTCGGTCTGCCCCACGAGCTGTCCGTTGAGGTACGTCTGATCGAAGTCATCGATCGGGCCGAGCGACAACAGCAGGTCGCGGCCCAGCCAGTCGTCGGGTACCTCGAAGGTCCGCCGGAACACGGCCTCGCCGTCCGTGCGGGGCCATGGCCCGGGGTAGTCCAGCCAACGAGCGGGCGCCGGAAGCTCCTCCCAACCGCTGTCGTCGACCTCCGGGGCGATCAGCGCGCGGGCCGTGTCGGTCAGCCCCGGGTCCGGGTGAGGCGCCTCGATGGCCGGAGCCGGGTCGAGGGCCAGGGTCCGCCTCGCGCGCCACGGTCCCGTCAGCGTCTTGCGGGAGACGGGGCCGGCCGGCGCGGGGGCATACGCCTCCGCCGACGGGGCGGCCTCGGGCCGGTCGAAGCGAAGGTCGGTCAGCCGCTCATCGCGCTCCGCCTCCAGCACCTGCAGGAAGAACCCCACCTGCTGCGGGGCGATCAGGCACAGTGGGTTCTCCCCCGCCTGCAGCTCCACGATCTCGCCCTCGCCGACCGCCTTCCCGTTGAGGAACAGCGCGAGGGCGCTGCCCCGCAAGCACCGCAGCCGGGCGGCCTGGGCTCGGGGCGAGCGAAGCACCGTCTGCAGCACGTACGTGCCGGGGGTGTCCTGGTACCAGATGCCGGAGACCCGGGTCAGCTCGACATCCAGCCACGGCGGGCGGGCCGGCTCATCGTCGTCCTGCCACGTCAGTCGCGTGTCGTCCGGCAGAACCCACTCCCGAACCAGCGCGTGACCGGTGCGGACATCCCCGCTCAGCCTCGCCAGGTCGACCTGCCCCTCCGGGATCGGTCCGAGCCGCAGGAACCCGCCCTGCGGGTAGGAGGCATCGCGCCCGGTCGTCTGCCCGTAGCACGCCGCGTGCAGGCGCCCCGGGCGGCCGCCCAGCCGGAAGTCGATCTGCGCGACGAAGAAGCTGTTGCCCGCCCGGTGCTTGTAGTCGTCTCGCGCGGGCGCGAGCGCGACCTGGTCCTCCCGGCGGCCCCCCGGGCGCACGTCGCCCGGCGCGTGCCGAACCACACCGGGCTCGTAGGCCAACGGCAGCCGGTAGGTGACCCGCACCTCCCTCAGCGGCTCCCTTGTCCCATTCTCCAGGGCGAGGGACAGCCGGCCCTCCGCCTCGCACAACAGCGCCCGCAGCCCGGGGAAGTCCGCGTCCCAGTCGTCGCCCGCGAGGGACTGGCGGTTGGCCGTGTTGGGAGCGATCAACCCGATCCTCTCCGGCAGCGCCTGGGTCCGATCGTGGGACAGGTGGAACCGGAACGGGCCGTCGGGACCGCCCGCCGACACGCACTCCGCCGTCGGGCACCGCACCGAGGCGACCTGCTCGCGCGCCGCGCCTTCCACGACGAAGGTCAGAGGGATCGCGTCATTGAGGTCCAGCAGCACGGGCCGCACCAGCCGCAGGCGCACTGTCCTCCCCTCGCGCGCCGGCGCCGACACGCGACTGTGCTGGAACTGGTACCGGTACGCGGCGTACTCGTTCTGGTTGCAGTACCACCAGTCGGCGCGGCGGCCGTACTTCTCCAGCTGCCCCTCGAACCGGGCCCACGCCTCCGGCGTCCGGTACCACGCGTGCATGGAGTAGGTGAGGTTGGGGTGAG
>VGFB01000796.1 GCA_016869015.1 Armatimonadota bacterium | reverse complement strand
CGGAGTTCCAGGCGAGCAACCCCGCGCAGGCCCTGCGCCTGCCCTCGCTGCACGCCTTCCAGATCGACAGCTCGGGGGAGATCGGTCCGGCGAAGCTCTGGATCGATGACCTCGTCGCGCGCAATGTCCACAACGCCGGGGGGCCCTTCGTGGCCGGGCCGCTGGATGAGGAGGTCCGCCGACTGCCCGCGGCGCGCGGCCTGCCGCGGCTGGGCACCTGGGGCATGCCGCCGCTGACCGCCGAGGGAATCGCTCGCTGCAAGGCGTTGGGGCTGGGCTTCGCCTCGCAGGGAGAGCCCCGGCGCCGCCAGCAGCTCGCCTTCGTCCAGGGCCTCGTATCGAACGTCAGCCCCGGCCGGCCCGGCGCCGAGGCGCTCGCGGGACTGAACCTCACGGACGAGGACTTCGACCAGGATGCTCAAGGTAACCGAATGGGCGAGGGCATCCAGAGCGCCGTGTTTCTCCCGGAGGTCGTCGAACGCTTCTACGCCTTCACCGGCGAGGCCGTCCGCGCTCGTCGGGACGCGCCATGGGTGGGCGGCTTCATGCTCTCCTCGCCGGTGAGCATGTACGGCGAGGTTCACTACTCGGCGTCAACGACCGGCCAATACGCCGTGTTCAGCCGCCCCGCCAAAGCCAACTTCCGGGCGTGGCTGCGGCGTCGGTACGGCGATGACCTCACCGCCCTGTCGCGCGCGTGGGAGCAGTCGATCGTGGCCTGGGAGGCCGTTGAGCCCCCCCTGGGCCCGCAGGACGGTCCGGAGGGGATTGATCGCCGTACCTGCTGGTCGGACTTCATGCACTGGTACAACGGCTGGCTGGAGGAGGTCACGCGCGAGAGCCTCCTCGCCGCGCGGAAGGAGACGGACAAGCCCTTGGGCGTGATCATGGGCGGGCCGAAGATCGGCCTGAGCCAGGGCATCGCGTTGGGCAACATCGGCCCGATCGTGAAGGTCCTCGGGCAGACGGGCCCGGCCTTCTTCAACGACACCGACAGCCAGACGCTGTTCTCGTGCCGCTACAGCCGAACCGCCTGCTCGCAGTACGGTGTCGATCTGATGCTCGAGCACGTAGGGCCGCCCTACCTGCACCTGTACCATCAGTACAACATGGCGCTGAACGTGCCGGCCTGCGGAGCGGACGCCGCGCACCTGGCGCACTGGGGGGAGCTGTACGATGCGGAGTCCTGGTTCGGGCGCACGTGGGCGGGCCTCGGGCCCCTGGTCTGTCGCTACCGAACGGGGTACGTGCGGAGCGAGGCGGCGCTCTTCCACTCGTACCTGACCTCGTGGTACCGACCCAGCCGCTCGAACGGCGACTGCGTGCGGCTGTATGACAGCACGAACCAGCTCTGGTACGCCGACAAGGGCTTCCCTTCGTGGGGACGAGCCCTCGCCGCGCCCGATGTGCTGGACGACGTGATGATCGAGGACGGTGGACTGGCGGGGCGGAAGCTCCTGGTCATCCCCAATAGCAGCGTCACGGTCACCTCCCGCAAGGCCGTGGAGGCCCTCCGCCGCTGGGTGAAGGCCGGCGGAACGCTCATCGGGTTTGGCCCGGGGTGCCTGGCGTACACCGTCGAGGGTGACCGCTCGATCACCGCGACGCCGGGGCTGGCCGGGCTGATCCCCGAGCCGGCCGTCGAGGAGGCGCGCACGCGGACCGGGTCCGATCCGCTGGGCAGGCTCGAGGAACCGCTGGGCCGCGGCCGGGCCATCTTGTACCTGCATCCCGCGGACGATGCGTTCGTCATGGAACAAGGGGTCGGCTTCCTGCGGGAGGAGGCGGAGAGGGCCAAGGTCGGCCGCTGGTGCTGGTGCGAGGGGCCCGATGCCAACGTGATGTACGCGGGCCGGGACCGCCTGTCGGGGAAGCACCTGTTCGTGGCCGACTTCACCCGCACCGTCCGCTGGGAGAAGCCTGAGTCCGAGCCGCTCTTCTGGGCCGACTGCGTGGCGAACCTGGGCTTCCATCCGTCCCTCACGGGCGAAGCCGAACTGGTCGGCCTCACGGACAGCTTCGACAGCTGCGAGGGCGGAGCAGCCGAGTACGACCCAACCAGCCGGGTGCTGACGGTCAGCTTCAAACTACCCGGGGTGCTCGCGCTGACGTTCGGGAGGAACCGATCATGACCTCGCGCGAGCGCGTGAAGCGCTGCCTGCGGTTCGAGACGCCGGACCGGCCGCCGCGGCAGCTGTGGGCCCTGCCGATTGCCGTGCAGCAGCACCCGGAGGCGTACGGGCGGATCGTCGAGCGGTTCCCGGCCGACATCGGCGGGCCGGCGTGGGATCCGTCGGCGAGCGAGCGCCGACGCGGCGATCAGTTCGCGATCGGCACGTACATCGACGAGTGGGGCTGCGAGTTCGAGAACGTGCAGGCCGGGGTGATCGGCGAGGTCAAGCGCCCGCAGATCACCGACTGGAGCAGACTGCGGAACCTCACGCCGCCGTGGGAGACCGTGCCCACGGCCACGAACCTCGCGCGTGTGAACGCGTCGTGCGCCGAGAGCGACCTGTTCATGCTCCCGCCCGTGCCGACGCTATTCGAGCGGATGCAGTTCCTGCGGGGCACCCAGAACCTGTTCATCGACGTCATGGAGCAGCCGCACGAGCTCTTCGCGCTGCGGGACATGGTGCACGAGTACAACCTGGCGGTCGCGAAGGCGTGGCTGGCGACGGAGGTGGACGGCCTCTCGATGAACGATGACTGGGGCACACAGCACGCGCTGCTGATCCCCCCGGACATCTGGCGGGAGGTCTTCCTGCCCTGCTACGAGGAGATCGTGCAGCTCACGAAGGCGGCGGGCAAGGCCTTCTTTCTGCACTCCGACGGGCACATCTTCGAGATCTACGACGACCTCATCGAGATCGGCGTGGATGCGGTGAACTCGCAGCTGTTCTGCATGGACATCGAGGCGATCGGTCGCCGATACAAGGGGGCCATCACCTTCTGGGGCGAGATCGATCGCCAGCACGTCCTTCCGGCGAATGACCCGGAGGTCGCCCGGGATGCTGTGCGACGGGTCGTGGAGGCCCTCTACGACCCCAGCGGCGGCGTGATCGCTCAGTGCGAGTTCGGCGCGGGCGCCAACCCGGTGTGCGTGGAGGCGGTGTTTGAGGCCTGGGAGGAGGTCGCGAGCTCGGGGTGAGCCTTGAGGTCGGCCTCAGTACCAGTGCAGCTTGAGGCACGACGTGAAGAGCCAGGCGATGAAGGCGGCCATGAGACACAGGAGGCCG
>VGFB01000795.1 GCA_016869015.1 Armatimonadota bacterium | reverse complement strand
TGAACTCCGCTGCCGCCGCGGCAGGCCCTGCTGCGGCCTGCCTGAGGATGTCATCGAGACGCGGAAGGGCCGTTTCGACGACGCCACAACCTACTCGCTGGCGCTGGGTGCGCATCAGGTCGTGCTCCCAGATAGCACCTCCGAGGCGAGTCACGCCTCTCATCGCTGATGGGCAGACCCCCCCACGATCACCCCACGCAGACTCGACGATAGCACCACATACGCTTGGCCACACCGGCCTATACTCCTCCATAGGCGGCTGCAGTTCCGCGGAGCCGCTCTGGAGGTCAGGCGGATGAAAGCGGATCTGAGACCCATAGGCGCCGTACTGAGAACCCTCGGCATCTGCCGCTCGACGTTGTGGGAGTGGGAGCGGCGCGGCATCGTGGCGCCCTATCGCGACCACCGAGGCCACCGGTACTACGACGATGCGCAGGTCGAGGCGCTCAGGCAGCGGCTGGAGCCGAAGCAGCCCGAGGAGGCCCAGGTGGCGTGAGTGGGCTCTCGGCGGAGGCCATCGCGGTGACGCAGCGCTTCTGGGAGGAACGCACGGGCGAGCGCGTCTCCAAGGATGAGGCGGGCGAGGCCATTGGGAGCGTTGCGGCGCTTTTCGACCTGCTGGCAAGCTGGGACGATGCGGACAGCACTGTCAGGGAGCCTGACGATGGAGATGCCTGAGTCACGGGTCGCCTGTGCGCTGGCTTACGCTGAACGAGGCTGGAGGGTGCTGCCCCTCTGGTGGCCCGTGATCGGCAACGGTCAGCCAGCCCACTGCACGTGCGGTGACCCAGCGTGCAGCAGCGTCGGGAAACACCTGCTCTCGCGTCCGGGGGGCGCCCCGGAGGGTGTCCACAGCGCGACGGCTGATCCCGAGACGATCGGGCGATGGTGGCAACAGTGGCCGTACGCGAACATCGGCATTGCGTGCGGGCCAGACACTGGGCTTCTGGTGCTCGACATCGATGGCGTTGAGGGACGCGGGAGCGTTGAGGGCCAACACCTCCCGCCGACACCGTGCGTCAGGACGGCCAACGGCTCGCACTACTACTACGTGCACCCCGCAGGTGAGAGTAAGAACGCGGTTGGGCTTCTGCCTGGCGTGGACGTTCGGGCGGCTGGCGGGTACGTCGTGGCCCCTGGCTCCACCCACGCGACGGGTCACTCGTACGAGTGGGCCGTTTCCCCAGACGACGCCCCCTTCGCTGAGTGCCCGCAATGGCTGGTGCAGTTGCTACGGTCGAGCGAACACAGGCAGCAGGATGTTCCAGGCGACCGGGTGCCCGAGGGGCAGCGGAATGACACGCTGACCAGCCTCGCCGGAACCATGCGCCGACGCGGCATGGGTGAGGCCGCCATCCGCGCGGCGCTACTCGCCGAGAACGCGGAGCGCTGCGATCCTCCGCTGCCGGCAGCCGAAGTCGACCGCATCGCCCGGAGCGTGTCTAGGTATGCACCCGAGCCCACTGACGCGGGAGCGAGCCCTCCTCCTGGCGACCACGTCGAGCAGCTCGTGGGCCGGGTTGTCCAGACGCATGATCCACAGCCTGTGTGGCAGGCGGTACCGGCCCTCGCACGACTCACGCGAACGCAGTATGGCTCCGTGAAGCAGCGCCTCACGGAGGCACTGCGAGACCGTCTCAACCTGAACGATCTCGATGCGGCGGTGCGCGAGGCCCGAGCCGAGCTACGGGCTGGGACGAACGGTCGTAGAGATGGACAACCACTCGTGGTGATCGGGCGGCAGTTGCGCGAGGTCGCCGATGAGGCGTTGGGGGTCCTGGTCAGAGCCAATGAGCCCCCCGAGCTGTTCGTGCGCTCCGGCGCTCTCGTTGGGGTCGCCCCAGATGAGCGTCACCGGCCGGTCATCTACGAGGTCGGTGTGGACGAGCTTCGCGCAAGACTGGCGAGGGTCGCCGACTTCGTTCGGCAGACCGGTAATGGCGAGCGGGACGCGAACCCGCCAGAAGAGGTCGTACGCAGTGTGCTGGCGGCGCACAGGTGGCCCTTCCCAGCGCTGGAGACCGTGGTGGAGATGCCCGTGCTACGGCCAGACGGCTCCCTTGTCTCCGAGCATGGGTATGACCCGTCCACCCGCCTCTATCTGGCACCCAAGCCGGACGCGGAGTTCCCTCCAGTGCCCGACCAAGCATCGAGGGAGGAGGTGCAAGCAGCGTTGGCCCTTGTCGTCGAGATGATCGTGGACTTCCCCTTCGTTGAGCAGGCAAGTGAAGCGAACGCCCTCGGTCTCCTCTTGACTCCCATCGTCCGGCCAGCCATCAGGGGCCCCATACCGATCGGCCTCGTGGATGCCCCCCAGGCGGGCACTGGGAAGGGGCTGCTGGCTGCCTGCGTTGCCGTCGTAGCCACAGGTCGAAGCGCAGCGATGTTCCCAGCACCGCGCGACGATGATGAGTGGAGGAAACGGATCACTGCGGCGCTGGCGTCAGGCGCGTCCGTCATCCTGATAGACAACCTGTCCCTCCCGCTGCAGGCCCCGAGCCTCGCATCGGCCCTGACGGCTGAGGTCTGGCAGGATCGGGTCCTTGGGAAGTCGGAGACGGTGGTCCCTCCCCAACGGGCAACCTGGATCGTCACCGGCAACAACATCACGCTCCGAGGCGACCTGCCGCGGCGCTGCTACTGGATCCGACTTGACGCGGCGGTACCGCGCCCCTGGCAGCGTGAAGGGTTCCGTCATCCCGACCTGCTCCGGTGGGTGCTGCAGAGCCGCGGCCGGCTGGTGTCCGCTCTCCTGACGTTGGCTCGCGCATGGTTCGCTGCTGGACAGCCGAGGTCGGACATGCCGCAGATGGGGAGCTACGAGGAATGGGCGGGCATGGTGGGGGGCATCCTGCCGTGGGGTCAATGGCTTTCGAGGGGGTTTCTGGAGTTTCATCCGAGCCCTGACGGGGGAGTTGACACCCCCCTGGGGAGGGGTGCCGTGGCGGCGACATGGTGCCCGAGGAACCCCGAGAACCCCGGTACCCGCCGGACCCCGACGTCGCGGACTGCCGGTTCTGCAGTGGACTTCGGAAGAACAGGGGAGCCCCACACGGCGTGTTTGCGCGCACGGCCCCAACACTGGAGGCGCCGGCAAGTGTGCATCCCGTCCGGAACTGGAGATGATCTCATGGCCAGCGACAAGCAGATCGAGGCCAACCGGCAGAACGCCCTTGCCAGCACGGGGCCGCGGACGGAGGAGGGGAAGGCCATTGTGGCCCAGAACGCCCTCAAGCA
>VGFB01000794.1 GCA_016869015.1 Armatimonadota bacterium | reverse complement strand
CGCACCGGATCGTACAGCACCTCGACCGCCTCGGCGTGGCCGGTGCCGTGGGCGTGGAGGCTCTCGTAGGTGGGGTTCTCGGTCTTGCCGCCGGTGTAGCCGCTGACGGCCTGCAGAACGCCCGGTTGCCGCTCGAACCAGTACTCCACGCCCCAGAAGCACCCGCCGGCGAAGATGGCCCGCCCGAGCTTCACCTCCGCGGCGGGCACGAAAAGCATGGCGATCGAGTTGACGCAGTGACGCAGGTTCCTCTCGGTGAGGAACTCGCCGGTGAAGACGTGTCCCAGGTGCGCGTCGCAGTTGGCGCAGACGATCTCGGTGCGCCTCCCGTCCGCGTCGGGCACGCGCTTCACTGCCTGGGGGAACTCATCGTCGAAGGCGGGCCAGCCACAGTCGGACCGGAACTTGTGCTCGGACGAGTAGAGCAACGCGCCGCAGCGCCGGCACGTGTACGCGCCCTCGGCGAAGTGGTCGTAGTACTCCCCGGTGAAGGGGCGCTCGGTGCCTTTGTCGACGATCACTCGCGTCTCCTCGGGCGTCAACGTCCGCCACCCTCCCGCCGTCTTCTCTGTGCTCACTGACGTAGGCATCCCTTCGGTGGGTTGGGTGGCCGGGGGCGCGGGGTCGCTGTAGCCGCGGGCATCACGCACGAGCACCGCCAGACCCACGCAGCCGGCGCCGACGACCGCGATGCCGCAGACCGCTCCCAGCAGACTCGACCGGCGAATCATCTGGGTCAGCCTCCTCTCCCGCCCGCGGGGTGCGTCCGACGGTTCCACTTGCCTCAGCACAGCTCCCGGCCCGCCGGTTCCCGCGCCCGACCGCGACGGAGGTCACAGCGCCCCTTGCGCGCAACCATCGGATGCACCGTTTCGAGAGCCGCACGTCGGCCACGCGGGGGTCCGAGATGCAGCGGGATGTGCTCGAGGTCGCGGTCGTCCACGAGTGCGAGGTGCTTGTGATCGGTTCGGGGGTGTCGGGCTACTGCGCCGCGATTCAGGCCGGCCGCTGCGGGGCACGGACGATCCTCCTGGAGAAGGACGAGGTGCTCGGCGGCAACTCCGGTCCGAACCTCGGCGTCGGCATCACCGGCGCGGACCGCTACAACCACTACGCCGGGGAGACGGGGATCATCCAGGAGCTGCAAGAGAACGGCTGCTGGACGGACGCGGTGACCCACATCAGCGGCGGCACGATGGGCTACAGCATCCACCGGCGCTTCGAGGCGGTCGTACAGGAGCACCTCCAGGCGGCCGGCGTGAACGTGCTGAAGCGCCACTATGCGCGAGGGCCGATCGTGAAGGACGCGCGGATCGTGGGGGTGATCGCGGAGGACCTGGCGGCCTTCCGCAGCGTCAGGATCGAGGTGTCGGGCTTCGTCATCGAGGCGTCCGGCGACGGGGAGGTCGGCGCGCTGGCCGGGGCGCACTTCGATTGGGGCTCCGAGCAGCGCAGCGAGCACGGCGAGCGCTCGGCGCCCGAGGAGCGCACCGATCGCGTGCAGGGCACGAGCCTCGTCGCCATCGCACACCGCACCGGCCGCGAGGTGCGCTTCATCCCGCCCGCGGGCACCCCGGAGTTCATCCCCCGCGTCTGGCACGGCAGCCTGGGCTCCTTCCTCCACCACCACGGGGGCTGGTTCAGCGACTCGAAGGACCTCTTCTTCCTGTACGTCACCGAGACGGGTGGTCACCTCGACACCATACGGGAGGATGGGCTGATCTACGAGCTGCTGCTCAAGCAGCTCTGGGCCGAGTGGAACCACATCAAGAACGGCCCGCACCGCGAGGAGGCGCGTTGTTGGGACCTGCTGTGGGTCAGCCCGAAGGCCGGCAAGCGCGAGAGCCGCCGATTCCTGGGCGACTACGTGCTGACGCAGACGGACCTGGAGGCGGGCCGCACCTTCGAGGATGGCATCGCCTACGGCGGCCACGACCTGGACGACCATCGCCCCTTGGGCGAGGGTAGCGACATCTTCGCCCACAGCATCCCGCCGCTGTACGGGGTCCCTTACCGGTCCTGCTATTCGCGCAACCTGGACAACCTCTTCCTGGCCGGGCGTCTCATCAGCGCCACCCACCTCGCCCACTCCAGCACGCGCATCATGCGCACCGGCGCGGCCATCGGACAGGCCGTCGGGCTGGCGGCAGCGTTGTGCCTGAAGCACGATTGCTCGCCGCGGGAACTGGGCTGCGAGCGCCTCGCGGAGCTGCAGCAGGGGTTGCTGCGCGAGGACGCGACGATCCTCGGGAGGGTCCATGAGGACCCGGAGGACCTCGCGCGGAGCGCCCGCGTCTCTGCGACCAGTGAGGTCCGCTTCAACGAGCAGACCATCGGGCCGCTCGTGCCGCTCATCGCGCCGGCGGGCGTGCTACTGTGGGACTGGCCGGAGCGGCTGGACGCGGTTGAGATGTACCTGCGGAACACGAGCGAGGCCGACCGGGAGCTGACCCTCTCCATCCTTCGCGCCAGGCGCGATCCGAGGTGGACGACCACCGACGATTGGCACGCCTGGGGCTGGAACGATCTGCGGGACGAGGCCTTCTCGCTCCTGCATCAGGCGAGGGGAATGCTCCGAGCCGGGAGCGAGGGCTGGTTCCAGCTCGACCTCCCGGGCGTGGTACTCGGGGCCAAGGACGCTGCGAGTGACGCGGATCGGGTGCTGATCCACCTCGACGCCGACCCCCACGTGCAGTGGGCGATGGCCGAGCGGCCCTGCGAGATCGCCGAGGCGGTCGAGCACAGCCATCACTCCCCGCGCTGGAAGCCGCTCGGAGCGATGGGAACGCTGCGGCTCTCGCCCGCGCCGAAGCTCGGCGAGGCCGAGAACGTGACCAACGGCTTCCACCGCCGCTTCAGTCGCGCGCCGCTGAACGTGTGGCTGAGCGACCCGCTCGACGGCCTCCCCCAGAGCCTCACGCTCGAGTGGGACGAACCGCAGACGATTTCGCGCGTAGGCCTGACCTTCGACAACCTGGTGAAGCTCACGCACGACAACCCCTGGCACGCGGGCACGCGCGTCGCGCCGATGCTCGCGAAAGCCTACGAGGTGAGCGCCTGGCAGGACGGCGAATGGACGACGGTGATCGAGGAGAACGAGAACTACCACCGGCGGCGCGTGCATCGCATCGAGGCGGTGACGACCACGTTGCTGCGGCTCACGATCAAGGCTGCGTGGGGCGAGGGGTTCGGGGCGCGGGCGTATGAGGTGAAAATGTACGGCTGACGGGCTCCTACC
>VGFB01000793.1 GCA_016869015.1 Armatimonadota bacterium | reverse complement strand
GCGCGACTCGCCGCCTGCAGGGACTATGCCCACCCGCGCGAGCTCGAGGTTCGCGTTCCTCTCGGGGTGCAGCCTCTTCGCAGTGGCGAAGGCGCCGTAGACGGCGCACAGGAGGTGGTCGCGAATCGCCTCGGCCTCGCGGAGGGGATCGAGGTACTGGCCGTACTCCCAGAAGTGCGTCAGCCCGCCCACGTTGTCGTGCTGGTCCACGACCTGGCCGCCCAAGTCTGAGTAGCCGCGCGAGACAGCCTCCGCCCAGGGCACGTCCGGGAAGCTCGTCGGCAGCGCCGCCATGCGCGTGGCGAAGATGACGGTGCTGCCGTGGTGCATGGCGTCGGCGGCCTCGGGCGCGAGGCTCTCGGCGAACTCGGCTCTGCCCTCGCGGCCCATCCGGAAGTCGGCCCCGGCGAGGGCTCCCACGGCCCCGGTGCCGGTGCAGTCAATGAACACCGGCGCCGCGAAGCTCAGCTCGCGGCTCGTCGCCGTGCTCCGGGCGACGACGGCGGCGATGCGGTCGCCGCGCTTGCGTGCCGCGAAGACGTGCCAGCCGAGGTAGAGCTCCAGGGATCGCTCGGCACGCAGGACGGCCTCCCGGTTCGGCCCGGCCACCTCCCTGACCAGGGCGCTCTCGGCGCCGCGGGGGGTGATGCCGATCTCGGCGCTGGCGTTGCCGCCGAGGACCGGGCGGTTCTGGATCAGCGCTACCCGCAGGCCAAGGCGCGCCGCCGTGAGAGCGGCCGCGCAACCGGGGATGCCTCCGCCCACGACGACCGCGTCGAACCGGCCCGCCGAAGGCGGCCGGTCGGGCAGCCCGAGCACCCCCCGCCGCCAGCTCGCCAACGCGGCGGGATCGTCCGGTGGCGCGGCCGTGCCCTCCGGCGCGAAGTAGAGAGCATCGCAGCGCCCGTCGAACCCGGTCAGATCGCGCAGCTCGACCTCAACGCGCCCCCGCGGCAGCACCACCGTTCCCCCCTCCTGCCAGAGCCAGCCGGTGCCCTGGTTGCCGAACGTCACGGCCAGCTCGTCGCCACTGACCGCGAGCCGGAAGACCCCGGGGTGGTGCGAGGGCACCCAGTCCTTCGTGCGCACCCAGACGCGGTGGGCTCCCGACCGCGGGATGCTCACGGCGGTGCGGGCGTTGGCAACGGACCTGCCCAAGCCGTGTGCGATCAGGTACGACGACCCCATCACGTCGAGGAACTGGGCGTCCAGCATCCAGCCACCGTGGTCCTCGAAGCTCTCGGCCTCCACAAGGACCCCCGCGGCGCAGGCCGGCGGCAGGCACGCAACGACCGCGACGCCAAGCATGGTTCCGAGCAACTGGCACCTCCCTGTTGGGTGGCCCCGCTTGTAAGCGTCCGGAGGCGGCGGCTGGTCAGGGCTGGATAGGTCCGGGATGGGCCATGGGGGCGAGGCAGTAGGCGTATCCTCTGAGTGGCATCGGTCGAGGCCCCCCCGACAAGGTCCGCTCCCGGCACGAGGCGAACTGGGCTGCCGCCCAATTCCACGGCGCGCCACGGCTCACCTCGGAGGGCATGCACCGAGGTGCCGCCCAACGGGTCATCTGGACCGGGAGGTTCCCTGAGCACTGTGCTCGCCGCCACACTCGTCAGCCTGGCTGTCGCCACATGCGCCGCGCCTGCCCTGCCGTTCCCGCGAATTGCCAACTGCCATGCCGTTGGCCTGACACCCTCAAGCACAGACGCCGACGTCGCTGAGGTGGCCCGTCTGGCCCGCATTGCCCACATGGACGGGGAAATCTTGGGCGAGCACGCCCGGAACGTGGCCGTGGGCGCACCGCAGCAGGCATCACACCGATGATCGCCAGAGGCACCCGATGGGTGAAAGCGTCCAGGAGCCGTTGCGGGTCGAGTTTGACGCTCGGGTGCGGCTGGAGTTCGTAGGGAGCAAGATCACTTCTGACGCCGGCTTGCTCGCGTACCGGGAGCTGGATGAGAAGCTGGGGCTGACGGGGATGGCGTGTCAGCTTCTGGCGGAGCAGCGCTCGGGGCGCAATGTGCAGCTTCGCCTGGTGCCGCTCCTGCGGCAGTCGATCTACAGCCGCCTGGCGGGGTACCCCGACACGAATGACGCCAACCGCTTGTCGCGAGACCCGGCCATGCGTCTCATGGTGAGCAAGCGGGCGCGCGCCGGGGTCCGCCATCCCGGTTGGTGGAGGCAGTGTCGGCTTCAGCGCGGCGCGGGCGTTGTGCAAGTCGCTGACCGAGTACTGCCACGACGCCGAGCAGCTGGAGCGCGTCAGGATCAAAGTCGCGCGGGAGATCGTTGACCGGAGGTAGGAACGCGCGGCAGACGGGTGTGCTGACCTCAAGCGACCGCGGCCGTGCCGGAGCGTGGGTCTGAGAATGCTCGCCCCCAACACAAGGCGCAGACAGAGACGGCTGCTTACCCGAGGGTGGGCGTTGTGGCTCACCCTCCTGTGGGCGCTGGTGCTCTTGGGGCCCCTCGGACCCGGCGGACGACTCGCGCATCACCACGAGGCCGGGCACTCCGGCCACGACTGCCTCGCCTGTGCGCTGCTGTATTCCCCGCTTGCCCCTCCGGACGCGGTGGTCCCGGTCGCCCGGCTGATGCCGATCACATCGGCCGCGGCCCACCCCACCGTGGTCCGCCCGACCTCGTCAGTCCATTCACCGGCCATTCCCCGCGCCCCACCCGTGGTTGCCTCCGAAACGGCGTAGGAACGACCGTCCTACACCTGGCCCTCCTCCGCGCGGAGGAGGAGCAGTCACGTGCCGTGACCGCAGCTCGAACCGGGAGGTTGGCCCATGCCGTCCTCCCACGGGTTCTTGGCCGGGACTCCCCATATCATTGGGGTGCGGCTGGTGCCGAGGTCCGGTAGGCCCACAACCGCCATTCACGGAGGTGAGACGCGACATGCTGCACCGAAGCCGCTCACGTCTGCTCAGTTCGCTCACGCTGCTGATGCTCCCGCTGGTCGGCGTTGCGTCGGCCCAGCAGACCACGCTGGAGGACCGGGTCAAGGAGCTGGAAACGCAGAACACCGAGTTGCGGACGCTCGTGGAGGGCTTGCAGGGCCGTCTGGCGACGCTGGAGGGCAAGCCCACGCCAGGCCCGGGGGAGACTCACCCGGCCGAGGGGATGCCGGCCATCGATGACCTGCTGGACGTCCAGCCGGCGGCCAGCCAGGCGGCCGGAGCCACCGGCGACCCCGGCGGCGATCCGAGCCAGAACCCGCTGATCAGCTTCACGGCCGA
>VGFB01000792.1 GCA_016869015.1 Armatimonadota bacterium | reverse complement strand
GAGCCCTGCCATCTGCTCCTCCGCGACCACCTGGCAATCGACCGCACGGTGCTGGCCAATGAGCGCACGTTCCTGGCCTACATCCGCACGGCGCTGACGCTGCTGGTGGTCGGGGCGTCGTTCATCAAGTTCTTCGACTCGATGACCCTGGACGTTGTGGGGTGGGCCTTCATGCCCGCCGCGGTCGCCGTCCTGGGGTTCGGCGTGTGGCGCTACAGGCAGACCAAAGCCCTGATCCGGAAGGCCGAATCGGCGCCGAGCGGCGAGGCGTAGACCACAATCGGGAGGACACGGTGGCATTGCTTCTGGCATCTCTCGTCGCAACGACCGCGCACTCGCAGACCACTGCCTGGCGCAACGTACGGGACTCTGGGGCCGTAGCCGACGGCGTGACCGACGATACCGCCGCCTTCCAGCGCGCCATTGACGAGTGCGCGGCCACGGGCGGGGGCCTCGTGCAGGTGCCGACCGGCAAGTACTTGCTGGCGGGGAGCCTCACGCTCCACGCCTCGGTCACGCTGGAGGGCGCCTGGCGCGCGCCGGCGACGGTGGATCGGTATGTCGATCCGGAGAGCCCTACGGGCGCCCCGAAGCTGAGCGGAAGCGTGCTCCTGGCGACCGGCGGCAAGGGCGACGAGAACGGCCCGCCCCTCCTCCGCCTCGGGTTCAACGCGTGCCTCAAAGGCGTGACCGTCTTCTATCCCGAGCAGACCAAGACCAACCCGCCCATTCCCTACCCCTGGACGGTGCAGTCCGCCGGCGCCGACAACTGCGCCGTGGTCGACTGTCTCTTCGTGAACCCCTACCAGGCGGTCGACTTCGGGACCTACCCCTCCGGACGGCACACCATCCGCAACCTCTACGCCGAGGCGCTGCGTAGAGGCGTCTACGTGGACATGTGCCTCGACGTAGGGCGGCTGGAGAACATCCACCTCTGGCCCTTCTGGACCGCCGCCGATGCCGACAGCCCCGTCAACGCCTTCCGCCTGGAGCAGGGCGAGGGCTTCATCTTGGGTCGCTCGGACTGGGAGTACATCAGCAACTCCTTCGCCATCAGCTACAACGTGGGGCTGCGCTTCATCCGTGGGCGCGGCGACGGGCCCTTCGCGGGCGGCGGCAACTACCTCCTGACCCAAAGCGGCGCGGACTGCTGCAACACCGCCGTCCTCGTGGAGGAGACCCAGGGCCACTCGGGGGTCAGTTTCAGCAACTCGCAGATCTTCGGCGACATCATCGTCGCGCCGACGAACTCGGGCATGGTGCGCTTCACCGGCTGCGGGCTCTTCGGCAGCCTCAACGGCAGGCAGGGCGTCGCCCTCGCGAAGCTCGCGGGGACCGGCCGCGTCTCCTTCAGCAACTGCCACTTCTACTGCATCCACCCCGAGAGCCGCAACGCCGAGACCATGATCCTCGTCGAGGGCGGCCGCGTCGCCATCAACGGCTGCGTGTTCCTCAACAACCAGGGCACCGCCGGCGTCAACTCCAACCCCGTCCCCCTCGTCCTCGAGCCCGACGTCCGCGCGGCCCTCATCACCGACAACGAGTTCTACGGGCAGGCCCGCATCGTCAACCGCGCCCGCGGCCGCGTCGTGATCGAGGACAACCTCGAACAGACCGACGAAGACCCGTTTCCGGAGGGACAGTGATGGGACGGCGAACGCGAACGACGGACGCCTTGGAGACCATCGACCGGATGATCGGCGATGATGACGCGCTGCATGAGGGGATCGCCCGGGAGGTGGTCAACCTGCAGGTCGCCCAGTTGGTGCATGATGCGCGGCACGCCGCCGGGCTGACGCGCCTACAGCTCGCCAAGCGTGCTGGTACCCCTCGAGGAGCCATCGCGGCGCTGGAAGACGCCAACTACGACGGCCTACTCGTCCCCGTCCTCACCCGCATCGCCACCGCGCTCGGGATGCAGGTTGAGCTGAGGCTGGTGTCGCCTCCCCTCCCGGGCTCTTGACGTCCCTGCGGCGGCGCCCCACACTGGCGGCAACATCGGAAGGACTGGAGGTGTGTCATGGCGGCGAGGACGTTCAGCGCCGTAGTGCACAAGGAGGAAGGCCTGTATGTCGCGACCTGCCCCGAGGTGGGCACCGCCAGCCAGGGCCACACCATCGAGGAAGCCATTGCGAACCTGCAGGAAGCGACGGAACTGTACCTGGAGGACTTCCCGGTTCCTGACGCGTCGCGTCCGTTCGTGACGGTGTTCGAGGCCAACTGTGCCTAGTGGATGCCGGCTGCAATGATCCGCGAGTTCTGTCGCCCCTTCGGGGCTTGGGGACAAGGGGGCGCTGTGTTCCGTGGGCTTCGCCCACGGCTAGCCATCGTTCGCCCCTTACGGGGCTGTGGCGGCAGTCAGCCCCCAAGGGGCGACTGGTGCGTGGCCGTAGGTGAAACCCACGGGTCGCCTCCCGCGTGTGTCGGGACGCGAGCGCATTCGGGCGCTCTGGGTCGCCGTTGCCTGCAGCAGGTGCTGCGCGAGAAGGCCGGGGTGGGTTCGGGGGACCTGTGCAAGGAGATCGACCAGGCCCTCGACGCCAGGCAGTTGCCGACGCAACTGGCGGAGAACCTGGATGCTGTTCGGCACATCGGCAGCTTCGCCGCCCATCTCAACAGGAGTCTAAGCGCCGGCCAGATTGTTCAGGTTGGGCCCAACGAGGCGGAACGGAACCTCGACGTGCTGGAGGGCCTGTTCGACCTCTACTTCGTGCAGCCCGCAGCCGCCCAGCAGAAGCGGGACGCCCTGAACGCGAGACCCGCCGAGATGGGGAAGGGCCCCCTCAAGTCCCCCGCGCCGGGACTCACCTCGACGGCGGCTTGGCCAAGCAGGACTGCGCGCCAGGTCGCAACACCGGGGAAGGTCGTCTTCCCCCTCCTCCCATCCCGTGCTACAATGCGCCGAACCCGCGGACCGGCCGGAGCGTATCCTCTGGCAACGGTTGCGGGCTGTTGGTGCTTGTCGTATCGTGGCCCTCGGGCCCAGTCCGGGCTGAGGGACCTCTGCCGTTGGCTGCGGAGTCTGTGGACAGGCAGGAATGCCTGTCCTCCGCGGACCTTGGGTTGGCTGGGAGTGCATGATGATGTCGGACAGACCTACGCCGCGCGGCGCGTACGATCACGCGGCGACTGCCGAGAAGTGGCGGGCCCGGTGGGAGGCCGACCGGCTGCATGAGGTCGACCTGGCCCAGGCAGAGCGGCCCTTCTACAACCTGATGATGTTCCCGTACCCGTCGGCCGAGGG
>VGFB01000791.1 GCA_016869015.1 Armatimonadota bacterium | reverse complement strand
GGGCGTCGTCGAGGTGCACAACCCCCTGGCGAACGACCGGCTGCGGATTCCCTCGCCCATCATCGACGACCGGTTGCACGTCCCGCCGGACGATCTCCTGCGGTACCTGGGGTGCACGGTCCACGCGGAGGGCGCCACGGTGACGGCGCGCCTGGCCGACCGGCAGCTGCGGTTCTCCGAGGTCGAGGGCCTGAGCATCGAGGGGGGCGAGACGCGACCCGAGCTGGCCGGACGGCTCTGGCGCGCGAGGCTGGTCGTCCCGGCGGCGGAGCTGTGCCGGTTCCTGGGCCTGTCCCTCCGCTTCGACAAGCCCACCCTCACCGCCACCGTCGGGCAGTAGGCCGACGCTCTGCGCCCCGAGCCTGTGGCGCGCAGTCGCGCCGCCGCGCGACTCGGCGCGTTGCGCGGGGTTGGGGGCTGGTGTATAATCCCCAACTGATGGGCCACCCGCGCGAGTACATCCTCGGCGTCGACCCGGGGCTCAAGGTCACGGGCTACGGCGTCGTGCGACGGTCGGCCGGGCGAATCGACCTCGTCGAGGGCGGGCTCGTCAAGACGGACCTGGGGGCTCCTCTCGCGGAGCGACTGCAACAGCTGCACCGGCAGCTGACTCAGGTTCTCGAGAGCTTCCCCCCCGAGACCGTGGTCGTGGAAGACCTCTACAGCCAGTACGCGCATCCGCGCACCGCCATTCTGATGGGTCACGCGCGAGGCGTGGTGTACCTGGCGGCGGCCGAGGCCGGGGCAGCGGTCGTGGCGTACCCGCCGGCGCTGGTGAAGCGTTCGCTGACGGGCAACGGGCGCGCGCCCAAGGACCAGGTCGGCCGCATGGTGGCGCAGCTTCTGGGGCTGGCCGAGCCGCCGCGCCCCGAGGATGTCACGGACGCCCTGGCCCTGGCACTGTGCCACTGCGTGCCGTCGCGCGAGAAGGCCCGGCGGCGCGTCGGTCGGCGCGCCGGCCTGCCGGCGGAGGTCCTGGAGCGCGTCCAGGACGCCGTGCGGGGCTGAACGAGCGTCCCGTTCACGATTCAGGTCCAGGAGACGGCCGCAGTGATCCGGTCGATCAAGGGCGAGTTGGTGCAAGTCGGGCATGAGCGGGCGATCATCGAGGCCGGCGGGATCGGCTATGAGGTCATCGTGCCCGAGTTGACGGCCGAGCGTCTGGCCGCCCGGGGGCCGGGCGCCGAGGTCGCCCTCCACACCTTCTACTACCTGGCGATGGACCCCTCGCGCGCGACACCAGTGCTGCTGGGCTTCGATTCGCCCACACAACTGGCCTTCTTCGAGCGGTTGCTCGAGGTCCCGCGCGTCGGGCCGCGGCTGGCGTGCCGGATGCTCGCGGCGCCGGTGGCGAACATCGCCCGGGCCATCGAGCTGGGGGACGTGAAGTTCCTCGCCTCCCTCCCCGGGATCGGGGCCAGCAAGGCGCGGGACATCAGCAACGCCCTCAAGGGGAAGATCGCGGATTTCGCGACCAGCGACGAGGCGGCCCTGGCAGCCGGCGGGGGGACGGAGCCCACCGTCGAGGCGGACGCGATCGAGGTGCTCATCCAGCTGGGCCACCCCAGCGTCGAGGCGCGCCAGCGCGTGCTGGACGCGCAGGCCCGCAACCCGGGCATCGGGACCCTCGAGCACCTCGTCGCCGAGGCCCTGGCGGACCGCGGTTAGGACCGCACACTGACGGGCGAGCCGCCAAACCCACACCTGACGTCGCGGAAGTTCCGCCGGGAGGGCCTGAACCCAACGACCCATGGATAGTCCACAGCGAGTGGTCGGACCCGAAAAGCAGGTCGAGGATGTGACGGCCTTCGTCGAGGACCGGCCGCAGACCCTCGCCGAATACGACGTCGGGCAACGACAGCTCATCGACGCCCTGACGATCGCCATTCAGGCGGCGCGCCGACGGGCCGAACCCCTCGAGCATCTGCTCTTCGACGGGCCGCCGGGGTTGGGGAAGACGACGCTCGCTTACATCATCGCCCACGAGATGGGCACGAAACTCCACCAGACCTCGGGGCCCGCGCTCGAGCGCGCCGCCGACCTGGTGGGCATCCTCACGAACCTGGAGCAAGGCCAGGTTCTGTTCATCGATGAGATCCACCGACTGCCGAGCGTCGTGGAGGAGTTCCTGTATCCGGCCATGGAGGCGTTCCGGGTGGACTTCGTCCTGGACCGGGGCGCCTACGCGCGCACGGTCACCGTGCCGATCAAGCGCTTCACGCTGGTGGGGGCGACGACCCGCGTCGGCCTGCTCACCGCGCCCCTGCGGGAGCGGTTCGGGATGTTCCATCACCTCGACTTCTACAGCGTCGAGCAGCTGCGGCGGATCGTGCAGGGCTCGGCCGCGCGGCTGGGCGTGGCGATGGACGTCGACGGCGCCCAGGAGATCGCCGGACGGTCGCGGGGAACGCCGCGGATCGCGAAGCGGTTGCTGCGGCGCGTGCGCGACTACGCGCTCGTGAAGAGCGACGGCCGCATCACGCGCGAGATCGCCCGCGAGGCGCTGGGGTCGCTGGGCGTCGACGAGCTCGGCCTCGATGAGCAGGACCGCCGCTACCTCGCGGCGATCATCGGGGTCTATCAGGGCGGGCCGGTCGGGGTGAACGCGGTGGCGGCGACGCTGAACTGCGAGCAGGACACGCTGGAGGATGTGGTGGAGCCGTTCCTGCTGAAGATCGGCCTGATCCGGCGCACCCCGCGCGGACGCGAGACGACGGACACGGCTCACGAGCACCTCCAGGTCTCGCCGAACCGCGTCGGGAAGGCCCAGCAGCAGTTCGAGTTCTAGCCCGGGTTATCCATGAGCTCTTGGGGCTCTGCCCCAAGCCCCGCTGGGGCCACGGGCCCCAGACCCCGGCGCAGGGCCGCCCTTCGGGTGAGGCGAGCGAGCGCCAACAGTGTTCCCGGTCTGGCGGCGTCCTCGGGCGAGTTCCGGACTCCGCACGGCTCGTCAGGGCCTCGCTGAACGAACGCACACCCGAGGCCGTGAAGGATGGGGCTAGCCGAGGAGCTCCCTCAGCCGGTCCCGGCTTCCGAGGATCTGCTCCGGCGTCGCCCGATCGGGGTTCAGCTCCAGACAGGCGACACCGGAGTAGCCGCTCTCCCGGAGGGCTCCGGCGATCTCCCCCCAGTCAACCCGCCCCGCGCCGATGGGCAGATGGTCCGCTTCGCCGTCGTAGTCGTGCGCGTGGACGTGGATCAGCCGGTCGCCCACGTGCCGGATGAGGCCGGCCATCGAACCGAA
>VGFB01000790.1 GCA_016869015.1 Armatimonadota bacterium | reverse complement strand
TCGGAGGCCGAGGGCGTCATGGAGCGCGCCGAACAGATCCTGGCCGAATACGTCGTGGGCACCGAGTTCCACCTGGTGTCGGTTCCGAAGGGCGGGGATCTCCGGGATGCGGTGAGGGATGCCCTGAACCACGTGGGTCAGGTCTTCGGCGCCTCGCGCGCCGTGGAGCTGGCCCGGTCCGGCCGCTTCGATCCCGAACAGCACGGTCCCTTCCTCTCCGCGCTCCGGTTCCGGAAATGGAACCGCGAGGAGCGCCGTCTCGCGCCGCCGCTGGTAGTGGAGGTGCACGCGGAGGACCTCCTTCCCGCCGGCCTCGGCGAGTTCCTGGACGGCGCCGTGAAGGTCGTGCTCGTGGTGAAGGGTCCCACCACTCCGGCACCGCTGGCGCGGCTCATCACGCCCGGCACGTACGTGGTGCAGACCGCGGATCCGGCCGACCTTGCGGGGCTCGCCCGGTCGCCCCACCCGGGCGTCGCGCTCCTCTTCGACGAGGCCCGCGCCGAGCAGGCTCGCTTCGTCCACGATCCGGACGCCGGCGCCGCGCCCTGGCAGCGCCTGACCGTGCGCCACATGCCCGAGCAGCCCGCGGTAGGACGCGGCCGCCGCGCCCCAACCTGGCTCGAGGAGCTCGCGCACCTTGAGACCCTCGCGAAGAAGCCTGCGGGGGCGGCGGCCGGCGCCGAGGCGCTCGCGCCGGAAGCGGCCGAGGAGGCCCGTCCCGCGGACCAGCTCGCCGCGTTCCTGCTGAGCCGCGTCGACCTGGGCGGCCTTTAGGAGCGCGCGCCATGGTATCCGCCTCGACGGTCCTTCTCTCGGTCGTCATCCTCGGTGTCTTTTCTGCCGCCTTCGCCGGGTTCATCGCTGCGGCCAACGCCAAGTTCAAGGTGTTCGAGGATCCCCGCATCGACGGGGTGCGCGAGCTCCTCCCCGGGGCCGACTGCGGCGCGTGCGGAGAAGCAGGGTGCCGTGCCTTCGCCGCGGCGGTGGTGAGCGGCACGCAGCAGCCGGCCGGCTGCACCGTGATGACCGAGGACGACCGGCACGAAGTGGCGGCGTTCGTGGGCGTGGAAGCGGGCCAGGCGAACAAGCGGGTCGCCCGCCTGCTCTGCGCCGGAGGGCGCGACGTGGCCCCGTACAAAGGACGCTACCACGGCGTGCAGAGCTGCGGCGCCGCGGCCGCGGTCACCGGGGGCGGCAAGGCGTGCTCCTGGGGGTGCCTAGGCTTCGCCGACTGCGCGGTGGCGTGCACCTTCGACGCGATCACGATGAGCGCCGCCGGCCTCCCGGTGGTCGACGTCGACAAGTGCACGGCCTGCGACGACTGCGTCGAGGCGTGCCCCCTCGGGCTCTTCGTGCTGATGCCCGTGAGCAGCCACCTGGTGGTGCAGTGCAAGAACCTCCTGAACGGCGATGCGGCGACCGCCGTGTGCTCCGTGGCGTGCAACGCCTGCGCACGGTGCGTGGCCGACGCCGCGCCGGGCCTCATCTCGATGGTGAGCGGCCTGGCTGTCATCGACTACGAACGGATCGAGCGCGAGAACCCCAAGGCCATCGAGCGGTGCCCCACCGGGGCCATCGTGTGGATCGAGGGCCAGCAGTTCCCGCAGCTCTTCGACTCCGTCGGGAGTGAGGCAGCATGAGCAGTCAGTCTCAGGGCATGGCGCCCAAGTACCCGGGCATCCTCGAAGCCACCGACGGCACGGGCGCCGTCGTCCACTCCGAGACCTACGCCGCGGAAGGGGCAGGGGCGTACCCCATCACCCCGTCCACGAACATGGGCGAGGGGTGGGCCGTGGCCGCGGCCGCCGGCAAGCTGAACGTGAACGGGCGCCGCCTGATCTTCTTCGAGCCCGAGGGCGAGCACGCCGCCGCCGCCGTCACCGCCGGTATGAGCATGACGGGGCTCCGCGCGACGAACTTCTCGAGCGGGCAGGGGATCGCGTACATGCACGAGTCGCTGTACGCCGCCACCGGCAAGCGTCTCAGCTACGTGCTGAACGTCGCGGCGCGCGCGATCACCAAGCACGCGCTCAATGTCCACGCGGGCCACGACGACTACCACGCGGTGGACGACACGGGGTTCTTCCAGCTCTTCGCCAAGAACGTGCAGGAGGTCGGGGACTTCGCGCTCATCTGCCATCGGATCGCCGAGCTGTCGCTCAACCCGGGCCTCAACGCGCAGGACGGCTTTCTCACGAGCCACGTCATCGAGAACACCCGTCTGTGCGAGCCGGAGATGATCAAGGAGTACCTGGGCGACCCGGCGGACATCATCGACACGCCGACGCCGGCCCAGCGGCTCACGTTCGGGGAGAAGCGGCGCCGTATCCCCGAGCTGTTCAACGTGGACTACCCGGCCCTGCTGGGCCCGGTGCAGAACCAGGAGTCCTACGCGCAGGGAGTCGCCGCCCAGCGCCCCTTCTACTTCGACCACATCGCCGACCTCAGCGACCAGGCGTTTGGCGAGTTCGCCGACCTGACCGGACGGTCGTACGCCCGGGCGGTTGGGTATCTGACCGACGACGCCGAGTACGTGCTCGCCGGCCAGGGCACTGTGGTATCGAACCTCGAGCTGGTGGCCGAGCACCTGCGGCGTCAGGGCTTGAAGGTCGGCGTGCTGAACGTCAGCATGTTCCGGCCCTTCCCGGCCGACCTCATCACGCGGATCCTGGCGCGCGCCGGAGCCGTGTGCGTCTTCGAGCGCACGGACCAGCCCCTGGCGGTGGATCCCCCGCTGCTCCGTGAGATCCGAGCCGCCGTGACCCAGGGGATGGAGAACTGGAAGGCCCAGAGGGCCAACGGCAACGGTACGAGACCGGGCGCGTCGGGGCGGCCGCTCCCGTTCCCGAAGCTGGCCGCGTTGGACCCCGCCTCGTTGCCCGACTTCTACTCGGCGGGCTTCGGCTTCGGAAGCCGTGACCTTCAGCCCGGCGACATCGTGGCCGCCGTGAACAACATGCTTCCGGACGGGAAGCACAGGCGGCAGTTCTACCTCGGCATCGACTTCATCCGGAAGGGGACGCGGCTGCCCAAGCTCCAAATCTGGCAGGAGCAGCTCCTCGACGCCTATCCGGACCTGGGCGAGCTCTCGCTGGAGTCGGTGGGCGACCTGAACCTCCTCCCCGAGGGGGCCACGTCGCTCCGCATCCACTCGGTGGGCGGCTGGGGCGCCATGACGATGGGCAAGAACATCGCCCAGACGGCGTTCGAGCTGTTCGGGATGGAGGTGAAAGCCAACCCCAAGTACG
>VGFB01000789.1 GCA_016869015.1 Armatimonadota bacterium | reverse complement strand
CCGCACTGGTGCCTTGTCAGCCGTGATTCCTTGGGTCGTTCTCGCGTCCAGGAGGACAGGCATTCCTGCCTGTCCTCCCGGGAACCCAACGAATGACGCTTGACAGAGCACTAGTGCCCTGTCAGCCGTGGAGCCTTCGGTCGTCGTGGGACGGCTCACCAGAGCCGACAGAGCCTTCAGGTCAATGCCGGACGGCGTCGGCTCTGGTGAGCCGACCCACGACGACAAACGGCAACCACAGGAATCACGGCTGACACGCCACTAGCCCGCGGCGCGCCTGATTCGCTCCAGACCGGCCGGGGCCTCCGTCGCCAGATCCTCGAAGTTGGCCTCGATCGAGACCCGATCATCGTAGCCGGCGGCGCGAAGCCCCGCGAAGAAGCCGTCAATGTCGTAGCCGAAGTCGGCCGGGTACCGACGCCCCCGGTCCGCGACGTGGGCGTGCTTGAGGAGGGCGCCGGCCTCCAGCAGACTGTCGTACGACTCGCCTTCCATTCCCATGTGGAAGCAGTCGGCGAGGACCTGCACGACAGGCCGGTCGATCTGTCGGGCCAGGGCCGTCGCCTCCGAAACCCGGTTGATCAGGTTGGTCTCAGTGGCGTTCAGCGGCTCGATGCAGAGCACGATCCCGTGCCGCTCACAGCGATCGCCCGCCAGATGGAGGAAGCGCCGCAGCTGGGCGCGCGCCTCCTCCGCGGGGAAGCCCTCCGGGCAGCCGCGCGCCCCGCCGCTCCCGAAGATGATCCGGTCCGCTCCGGCCTCGGCAACGCGCCGGACGGCGATGGCGAGGTAGGCCTCGATGCGCTCTGCGTCCGCGTCAGGGCCGACGACCTTGATCCAGGGCGGGATGAACGAGCTGAACACCTCGGCCCGCAGGCGCGAGCCCTCGAGGGCCGCCAGGAAGCGGTGGAAGTCGGCCTCGGGCTGCTCGGGGGCGGCGGTCCCGACGCCGAACTCGACGTAGTCGAAGCCCGCCCGCTCCAGGAGCTTGAGGATTGCGGGAATGCGGTCACACTGCTTCGCGTGCGCGACGCTCAGGGAGTCTTCCTGCCCGTCGAGGGTCGGCGGCACGAAACTCGCGAGTCCCGGACAGCAACCGAAGCGCATGGCTGTGCTTCCCTGCGGCGTTCCGACCGTGACCTTCGCCCCGCGACCGCGCGGACCTCCCCGCGAGCAGAAGCGCCGGGAGCCTGGGCCCCCGGCGCTTGAGAGGACGGAAGCAGAGAGGCCTACGGGCTCTCCTTCACGTCGGGCATCGGCGACATCGGGGTCGTGTCGGTCTGCTCTTCTTTCAGCTTGTCGACGCTGTCGGGGATCTTCTCCAGCACCGAGTCCAGCACGAGGACCGGTCCGGACAGGCCGGTGACCTGGCAGTAGTAGCGCATGCCGCCCGTGTCCTTCTTGCCGAGCCGGATCTCCAGCGGCGACGCATCGCCCTCGAGCGTCAGGCGCACGACGATCGCGGGGTTGCTGAGGCCGGAGACGTTCGCGTTCACAGGCTTGTCATCGAGGAAGTCGACGGCCTTGATGTCCTTAAGGTCCCAGAGGAGATTGTCGACCTTCGAGAAGTCCGCCGGAGCGAACTGGGGCTTCTGGAAGCTCCACTTGCCGTCGGCCTTCACGAGTTCAAGGTCGGTTCCGGTCTGCCGGTCGATGGCGACCTTGGTGACCTTCGCGGTCTCGAAGTCGACGACCGTGGCGTCGCGCAGGTCGATGGGCTTCTTGTTCAGCTTGCCCTCCACCTCGGCGTCCACCAGGAAGACCTCGTCGCGCCCCTCGGCCAGGCAGTAGACCATCTCCTTGGGGCCCGTGTCGGTGGAGGTGGAGGAGGAGGACGCCTCCGGCGTCCTGGTCACGCGGCGGCCCAGCTTCACGACCACATCGTCGGTGTCCTTGCCGAAGTCGAGGCGGGCGACGACGGTCGGCTTGTCCAGACCGTATGCGCTCAGCGACTTCACGCCGTCGACGAACTCCTTGGCCTCGAGGTCCTTCACCGCACGCAGGATGTCATCCACGGCGAAGTTGTCGGCGCGGGCCTCGGTCGGCTGGGTCATCCACCACTCGCGCGCGTCCTTCTTGCCGGTCTGCTCGCAGACGACGCGATGCCCGGAGGCCTCCAGCACGAGGGCCTCCACGTCGTCGGTCTCGAAGGCGGCGACCTTCTTGTCGCGGAGCTCCTTGGCGTCCTTCACGAAGGAGGTCTTGACCGAGCTGGACGCGTAGTAGAGCGCCTGCTCCCCCTCGACCATCAGGTAGATGTCCGAACCGACGGGCGCATCACGCCCAATGAGGAGTTTCGTGCGCCCGCCGCGACGGACAACGTCCACGATGACACAGGGGTTGTTGAGCCCATACTTGGGGTTGAGAGGGTCGACATCCGCCTCGCGGCCCTTCACGCGGAGCTCGGCGAAGGCGTTCGCGAACCCGTCCGCGAGCCCCTGATCGGCGCGGGCGTGAACGGGGGCGGTCAGGTTCCAGATCTTGCCGACCCGCGCGAGCCCCAGCTTGCGCTCGGGGACGTCGGGTTCTTGCTCGGCCGTGCCCAAGGGCTCGTCATCGGTCTTGGCCGGGTCTTCGGCGGCCTCCGCCTCGGCGTCCGCGGGTGTCTCCGAGGGCGAATCATCCGCCGTCGTCAGCGGGCCGTAGTCGACCTCGCGGATGGTGACGTCGATGCGCTCGATGTCCCGGCCGAGGAAGGTGAACAGCTGATCCTTGTCACGGTCACGGGCCTCGATCTTGCCGAAGTCGAGCTTGCCCTTGTCGTCTCGGGGGATCACCACGTCCTTGGTGAGCACATACACCCCGGCGAGGATGCCAATGCCCGCCAAGACCGCCGCCGCAACTCCCGCCCGCTTAACCGTCTTCATGTCCCGTCACCTCAGCCTGCGACGTTCGTGCCGCCCGCTGTCGCGGCGCCCGGAAAGCCCTTAGCGGCGACGCCACCAGACGACCAAGCCGATGATCACCGTGCCCAGCGGAACGATCCAGACGAGCAGCAACGGCACGAGCTTGCGCTGCAGCGGCGTGAAGCCCAGGGTGAACTGCGAGGGCTTGCGCTCCGGGATCGAGATCGCCTGCGCCCCCGCCAGCCACCCGACCGACTGGGCGATGAAGTCGGCGTTCGTTCCGGGCAGGGGTAGCTGCGGCTGGTACTGGTCGGTCAGCATCAGGTAGCTGCCCAGGGCGATGATGCGGTTGCCGGGCCCCGTGTCCTCGGGCTCGGGCGGCTCGGGCATTCCCGGGGGCGTAGGGGG
>VGFB01000788.1 GCA_016869015.1 Armatimonadota bacterium | reverse complement strand
GTACGAGGCGTCCTTCTGGGCGCGAACGGACAAGCCGGGGCCCTCGCAGTTCTACCTGACCGCCTACGAGACGATCAACCCCTTCCGCGATGCTCCTACGCCGGGGCGCTGGGCGATCGACGTGACCGAGGACTGGCAGGAGTTCCGCTTCGAGGTGCGGGAGGGTTGGGACTTCTTCGCGGACCGCAGCCGCCACATCCTGCTGACCTTCAACGCGACAACGGACCGCGCGCTCGAGAGGACGCTGTGGATCGACGATGTCGTCGTGCGCGAGCTGCCGGGCGATCGCGAGGGGCGACTGGTCGATGAGGCTTCGCTGACCTACGAGCCGCTGCAGCACCGGCTTCGGGAGGGTGACGCGCTCGCGTTTGCGGTGGATGTCACGCGGCCAGAACGCCCCGCGACACGCGCGGCGGGGGGCGTGTCGTTCCATCGCGTGTGCGGGTGGACGGGGCAGCCGTACAACAAGGCGGGCGCGTACACGCTTGCACCCGAGATCGAGAGCGCGATCCGCGAGCTGCGGCTGCCGATGACGCGCTTCTACGCGGTCGGGGACGAGCCGTTCGGCGTGGAGGCTGCGATCGACAAGGCGGCGGAGGTGGTGGAGCGGGTCGGCGCGCCACAGGCGATGACCGTCCTGGAGTTCGAGACGCAGGGCGCGACCAGCAAGCTGCCACCGGAGGTCTGGGCGCAGGGGGTGAGACACTCGCGGGAACGCGGCTACGGCTTCCGGCACTGGGAGATCGCCAACGAGCCGTACCTGGGGCGCGACGCCCCGGCCTTCCCCACGCCCGACGACTACGTGGAGCACGTGAAGGCCGTGAGCGCGGCCGTTCACGCGGTGGACCCCGCGGGGCAGATCGGCGTTGCGGTCTCGCCGGACCAGTCGTGGGGCAACTACGTGCTGAGGCAGACCGCCGGCTGCTACGACTTCGTCGTCGGCCACCACTACGCCGTGAGCGACATCCACCAGCGCAAGTTCGAGGTCGCCGTGCTGACCGAGAACTTCCGCACGCTCGACCGCATCCTGCGACTCAACGCGCTCATCAAGGCGTACAACCCCGACCGCGAGGCCTACCAGCTCGATACGGAATGGGGCGCGCACAGCAGCGGCCCGAACGGCGAGCGCGCGGACTACGTGAACCGGAACGCGAACATCTTCGGGACGCTCCACCGGGCGGTGCGACTGATCTACTACACGCGGGAGGGGATGCTGCGCGGCGCGAGCTCATGGCAGATGCTCAGCAACACTTCGGGCCTGGGCTTTGGGGTGCTCTCTCAGCAGGCGCCCGAGCAGCGTTGCATGATCTACTGGCTCTACTACTACCTCAACCGGCACGTAGGCGAGCAGGTCCTGCCGTTGGACGGCACCGCGCCCTATTACACGCCGGCCGAAGGGGATGACCGGCAGACGCGGCCCGGAGAGTACCCCGGCCCGCTGACCCCGGTACTCGTGACGCTGAGCGACGACGGCCAGGCGGTGTACGTCGTCGTCGCCAACGGCTCGTGGGACCGTACCATTCCTTGTCGGATGGGCCTGCACGGGTTCGCGGCAGGGACCGCGGAGGGCGTCGTGCTCTCCAGCGACGATCCCAACGGGTCGCCCCTGTTGGCGCGCGCGGAAGACTTCGTGCAGCCGCTGCCCGTCACCGTGGAGGGCGGACAGGTGCGCTGGGAGCTCCCGCCACACTCGGTCGCGTTCGTGACGCTGAGCGGCAGGTGATCCCCGCGGCGCCGCCGAAACGGGTTGCAGATGCTGCCGTGATCAGTCGGCCCGGGGCGGGCCGCCTTGGCTTCCGGGTCGCCTGGAACTCTTGTTCCCGATGAGGTGATCCCGATGCGACCGACGCTCCCCTTGCTGCTGGTTGGTTGGGCCCTGTTGCACACGTGCGCCGCCTGGGCAGCCGGCGGAACGGCACACGCCGTCACAACGACTGCCGATTCCGGGGCGGGAAGCCTCCGCGAGGCGATCAACGCCGCCAACTCGACTCCCACCTCGGACGTGATCGGTTTTGACGCCGCCCTGAACGGGCAGACGATCTACCCCTTGACCCAGCTTCCGGCCCTCGTGGACGGCGGCACCGTCATTGACGGCGATATCGACAACAACGGCGACCCGGACATCGGGCTTGACGGCTCTCAGCAGTCCAGCGGCGACGGTCTCACCTTCCTGCCCCACAGCGACGGCCTCGGTTGCCGGGCCCTTGGGTTGTCAGTTGGCCGTTTCCCCCGCTACGGCATCTACCTCGCCGGCTCCCACCTCAACACGATTCAGACATGCCATGTGGGCGTGAGCCTGGGTGGCGCGGCCCTCCGCACAAACGCCCATGCCGACCTGTACCTCCATCAGAGCCACGACAACGTAATCGGCGGGGACACGTTCGCGGAGAGCAACATCTTCGCGGGGGGGAATGGGCTGGTGTCCTCAACGGCGGGCGTCTACATCTTCGAGGGGAACAACAACCAGATCCAGCGCAACTCCTTCGGCCTGACGCGCAGTGGAACCGCGGCGCTCGGGACCGGGCGCGAGGGCGTCATCATCCGCAACGGCACGGGGAACGTCGTTGGTGGCGGGGGCGCGGCCAAGCGCAGCGTGTTCGGGGGACTGAAGACGGGCATCAGCGTCTACTTCGGTGCGCACAGCAACTCGGTGACCGGCTGTTACGTGGGGACGACGGCGGACGGCTACACATCGCTCCCTCTGACCTATGGCGTCATCCTGGGCGCGGACGCCCACGACAACACCGTCGGCGGCACTACCGCCGCCGCGCGCAACATCTTCGGCGGCGGCCCTGACGCCTTGGGCGTCTACGTTCTCAACACCGGCTCGGTCGACAACCTCATCTGCGGCAATTACTTCGGGCTGGGCCCCAACGGTACGACTCAGATCGACATCGAGGACGGCGTCTACGTGGGCTCGGATGCCGGCAGTCAGACCGTTGGCGGCCCCACGGAAGCCCACGGCAATCACTTCCGCTGTCCCGACATGGGGGTCATCGTTCGCGTCGGCGGCGCCGGCTCCGTGATCCGCCGCAACCGCTTCGGCTGGCGCGCCGACGGCACGGCGGCCACGGGGGTGAGCAACGCAAGGGCCATCGAGGTCACCGACGTGCGGGTCACTGTTTCCCAGTGCAGCATCCGCGGGCACGATGTCGGCCTGCGGACGACGGGCAGCGCCAACCCCATCGTCACCAAGACCACCTTCGCCAACTGCGCGAGGTGCGTTGACATCCAGTCGCCCTCGAACCCCAACCTC
>VGFB01000787.1 GCA_016869015.1 Armatimonadota bacterium | reverse complement strand
GACGACGCAGCTTGCCAGTCGCTCCTCGAACAGCGGCCGGTCGAACATGCCTGCACCTCAACACTCAGCCGGAGGGACGCGGGAACGGCTCCCCTACCCGATCCCCCACGCCTTCAGGTTCGCGAGGCTCGTGCGCGCGCTGTCGAGGGAGGGCCCGGCGCACACGTCCTGCTCGACGATGTACCACTCGACGCCGGCGGTCTCCGACGCGCGGAAGATGGCCGCGAAGTCGAGGATGCCGTTGCCGACCTCGGTGAAGGTGGGCGCATCGCCGGGCGTCATGTCCTTCAGGTGGACCAGCGGCGCGCGGCCGGCGAAGCGCTGGACGGTGGCCGCCGGGTCCTCTCCCCCATGCTGCACCCAGTAGGTGTCGATCTCCGCCTGCACGAGGTCCGGGTCGGCTGCGCCATAGAAGATGTCGAACCCGGTGTCCCCGTCGAAGCGCTCGAACTCGAAGGAGTGGTTGTGGTAGCAGAGCTGCAAGCCGGCGGCCTTGACCTGGGCGCCGATCTCGCTCATCTGCGCGGCCACCGTCCGCCAGCCCGCCGCGTCCCGCCGCCGCTCCTCGGGCATCCACGGGCACACAATCCACGGGTTCCCGAGCGCATCGTTGTCCTCGATGACCTGCGCGAGATTGCTCTCCAGAGCCTCGATGCCGATGTGACTCCCGGCGACCCGGAGCCCAAGATCGCTCAGGAAGCCGCGCAGCTCGGCGGGCGACATCCCACCCGTGTTCCCGGCGATCTCGACCCCGGCGTAGCCCATCTCGGCGACCTGTCGGACGGTCCCGACGAAGTCCTGCTCGGTGGCGTCCCGAACGGTGTACAGCTGCAGTGCGACCGGGATGCGTGACATGCGTGGTGTCCTTTCGGGAGAGGCGGAAGGCCTCGCGGCTGAAGCCGCTCCTACAACAGCCAGATCCCCTCGCGGCAGATGTCGGCGACCAGCCCGAAACCGTCCCGCAACTGCTCGAACTCCTCGGGCGTGTAGCAAAGCAGATCGAGGCCTAGAGGGAAGCCGAGGGTCTTCCTCACGCGGAAGTGGCGGTCCACCGACTTGGTCTCGCGGAACCGCGCCGCGACGATCAGCAGGTCGATGTCGCTGTCCTCGCGCGGCGTGCCGACGGCCCGGGAACCGAACAGAACCATGTGTTCCGGGCGGTACTCCGCAACAAGCGTGCCAAGGTGGGCGTCCAGGAACCGCTGCACGACTTCGTCCTTCACCGTGACGGCGGTCATGCCCACCCCTCCTCGGCCAACCTCTGCCGGACCCACTCGCCGACCTCCCTGGCGGCCTCCAGGCGGCGCTCCGAGGTCGAGGCGTCATACCTCGTATGGGGCGTGACCATGGCAGCGTCAGGGTAACGCGCGAGGATGTAGTCTGGCTCCAGCAGACCGCTGGCCTCCATCACGTTCGGCGGCGCGCCCAGCGCTGCGGCGAGGTTCTCGATCTTGTGGTCGCGCGGCGGCCCCTTCCGGTTCCGGTAGATCCACAGGGCCTTCAGGAGCTTCTCGATCGATTGCTCGCACGACACGGCGCAGTTGCTGTGGAAGCCGCTCGCGGCAAGCGCCGCCGCGACCTCCAGATCGTGCTCGCCCTCCTCCACCCAAAGCCGTACAGCCTGCTCGAGGGTCATGGCTCCGGCTCCTACACCGCCTTCTTCATCACCCGCGTCTGGTGATCATACACCATCTGGCACTTGTTGCGGTAGGCCATGTTCGCCAGCGTGGTGGCGACGGAATGGGCGTAGCCGGCGTCGATGTTCCCACGCGGCTGCTCGCGGGTCCGCAGACAGCGGAGGAAGTCCTGCATGTGGTCCACGTCGGGGGGCGATTCCCACTTCACACCGCCGTCCTGCTTGCTCTTCAGGACCTTTGAGGCGTCGATGTTGAAGGCCGTGTTCGGCTCGCCGGGCGTGACCGGCACAATCGTCCCCCCGCCCCCGTCACCGTAAGCGATCCCGGCCTCCAACTCCATCGTGCCGTGGGTGCCGTAGAGCGTGATCCCCCGCGTGTTCGCGCCGTTCCCCAGCCGCATGTGGTACGTCACCAGGCAGCCGCTGGGGTACTCGAGCAGGCACTGAACGGTGTCCGGGTTGGTGCGGCCATCGGGCCAGGCGTACACCCCGCCCCACGCGACCGCCGAGCAGGGCAGTTCGTCGAGCACCCAGTTCACGAGGTCGATCTTGTGGCTCATCCATTGGCAGAAGCAGCCACTGGAGTACGGCCAGAACAGCCGGAACTCGCGGTACTTCCGCGCATCGAAGGGCTCGTAAGGAGCGTAGGCGAGGAACTCGCTCCAGATCGTATCCTGCTCCGTCAGGGAGGTCTCCGCTCCCGGGATGCGCCAGCGCTCCTGGAACAGCGGCTCGATGATCTCCCCGTAGGTCACCTTGCCCAGCCCGCCGCCCTTGATGAACTGCTGCGCGCCGATGCACTTCCCGTCGCCGCGCCGCTGGGTGCCCATCTGGACCACCCGATCGCTCGCCTTCACCGTCTCCCAACACAGCTTGATCTGCCGGAAGTCGCAGCCCAGGGGTTTCTCAATGTACACATCCTTCTCGGCCTCAACCGCCACGCGGCAGTGGTAGGCGTGCGCGAAGTCGGGCGTGGCGATGATCAACGCGTCGATCTCCGGGTCGGCGCAGATCTCTCCCAGGGTGCGGTACTGCTTCGGGGCCCGACCCGTGAGCTTCTCCACCCGCGCCGCGCCGGAGGCCAGGCGCTGGCTCCAGATGTCGCACACCGCCTGGAACTCCACGTTCTCCTCCTCGGCGAACTTGTGGGCCCAGTCCACCAGACCGCTCCCGCGCCCGCCCGGCCCCACGATCCCCAGCGCGATGCGGTCGTTCGCGCCGAGCACGCTCCGGGGGAGGATCAGCGGGCCGGCGGCGAACGCGGCGGCAGTGGTGGTGGTCTTGCCCAGGAAGCTGCGGCGGGTCATCCCGTGCATGGCAGTGCTCCTTCCTACTCGCGGAGGTGAGGCCCCCTTCGTCGGCCACAGGCAACTTCCTTGCATCGGCTTTGACAGAGGCGTTCTGCCCAGCCGGACGTTAGAGAAGGAAGACCGACACCGTTGCGGACGGGCAGGGGCATGCGGCACAGCCGGGGCGGCTTCTCACTCATCGAGATTCTGGTGGTCCTTGCGATCATCGCGATTCTGGCCGCGCTGATCTTCCCGGTGTTCGCGGCGGCCAGGGGCAAGGCGCGCGCGACCAAGTGCATGGCCAACCTGAAGCAGATCGGGATGGCCATCGAGATGT
>VGFB01000786.1 GCA_016869015.1 Armatimonadota bacterium | reverse complement strand
CAGTGGGGTTTCGGTTCGGGCGAGAGGCAGCCGTCCCCTTCCTGGGCGCCTAGAGAGAGCCAGGGTGTCCTCCGGACGTGCCGGGAGGCCGCAGGGCAGGCTTCTCGGGGCCGGTGGACCCGGGGGCAAGAAGGGAGCCGACCCCGAGGCCGTGCGTGGCGGCTCTACCGGCCCTTCGGTTGTCCAGCGGCGACGCCCTCCACGCGCGCCAGGAGGCCCCAGGAGGCGTTCCCCGCTGGTAGCCCGGTATATCGGGGGATACCCCAGCCAGGCCTGCGCTTGCTGTAGACTCACGGAACCTCGAAGAGCACCCGATCGGCGGCGTCATAGAGACCGAGCGTCGGCGTACCGTCCGGGCCAACGCGGAGCCCGATGCGCGCCCGCCCGGCGGCGTCCCAGAAAATGAGCATCTGCGTACCGCCCGGGCTAACGTCGAGCGCGATGCGCCCCCGCCCCGCGGCGTCCAAGAGAATGAGCACCGGCGACCCGCTCGGGGCAGTGTCGAGCACGATGCGCGCCCGCCCGGCGGCGTCCACCACCTCGATGCGCCTCGCCCGTAGGACCTCGGGCTCGGGCTGCGGGACAACCTGCTGTACCACCACGAGCACCGCTACCGTCGCGATGCTCACCACCCATCCCACAACGGCTACCCGCAGCCGCCGCTCCACCCGGTCGAGCCGCTTCCGCAGGGCCTCGAACTCTTGTTGCTCCATCGTGGACACCTCCCTCCCAGTCGGGCGTGTTCTGCGATAGCGTCTTGTCACCCTGCTGCCCGATGGTCTACTCCCGCAACGGCCAGCCCGTCCGGAGCCGATGCTCAGTCCAACCGCAGCCGCTCGATAGCCCCGGCTCTCTTGTGCGCCCGCTGCAGGTCTGCTCCGACAAGGCTGCTATAGCGCAGCGTGGTGCTCAGGCTTTCGTGTCCCAGCAGCCTGCGCACCTCATCCAGTCCTGCTCCTCCGCGCAGCCAGCTCGTCGCCGCGAAGTGTCGGAGCGCGTGGGGGTGCAGTCGGCGGTGCGCGGGCAGACCGGCCTTCTAGGCTAACGGTACACTGAAATGCGCAAGGCCCCGCCCGACTCCACTCGTGCTTTGTTAGCAAGGCTCGGGGACAAGCCCCAACTCGGCATTAGGATGGATGGGTCTACGATGACGACCGGGATGGGGTCCTCCCACTGTGCTCGCTGGGAGACTGTCTGGGCGGCCGTTTGAGGAGGATGAATCCAAGGGTTCAGCGCGATGACCGTCAGTGCGAGCGCGATGACTGTTAGTACGGCTTTCGTGTACCTATCAACGGTCACGGTAGCCCCTCCTTCCCAAGAAGACCATTGACCTGATACCCGAAAGTGGCGTCTAGCCACTCCGATTTGTACCCCCTACTTAGAGTTGACGCACTCACTTCCCTGCTCTCAAGTTGTCCAACGGGCTCGCCCTCCTGAACTTCGCGCTCACCACGCGTCACAGGCACAGCCGGGCGGTCGGTGGCATGTCTTCCAACGGGCAATGCAGGTGTTGCCGCAGGCCTTGCCTTTGGTGCAGTACTTACAGCAGGCCTTCGGCGCCGCTGAGGCGCGGCCATCGGTGTAGATGAACATCGGGGTCGGTCCAGCGAGCGGACCCAGGAGGATGAGCGCTGTCAGCACAAGGGCCGTGGCTATGGCTGCTAGCTTCACAAAGGCATACCTCCTCCGGGAAGGAGAGAGGGTCCCGACTTGCCACACCCACGTCAAGCCTTGCTAATCCGAGCCATTCGCCACGGGCGTCCCACGTCACCTGCCGGCCGGCAGGTGTCCAGCGGCGACGCCCTCCACGCGCGCCAGGAGGCGTTTCGCGGAGGTGGCCCGGTATATGGGCACCCCAGCCAGGCCAGCGCTTGCTGTGGGCCTACGGGGCCCTGAATAGCACCCGCCCGGCGGCGTCCTTGAGAGTGAGCATCGGCGACCCGTCCGGGAAAACGTCGAGCGCGATGCGCTCCCGCTCGGCGGCGTCCAAGAGACTGAGCCACGGCGACTCGTCCGGGAGAAGGCCGAGCCCGATGCGCGCTTGCCCGGCGGCGTCATAGAGACCGAGCCCCGGCGACCCGTCCGGGAGAACGCTGAGTACGCCGCGCACGCGCCCGGCGACGTCATAGAGACCGAGCCCCGACGACCCGTCCCGGCCAACGGCGAGCGCGATGCGCACCCGCCCTGCAGCGTCCACCACCTCGAAGCTCCGTGCCCGCAGGACCTCGGGCTGAGAGACGGCCTGCTGCACTGCTACCCCGAGCACCGCCACCGTGGCGATGCTCACCACCCATCCCGCAACGGCTACACGCAGCCGCCGCTCCAACCCTTCGACGCGGGCGAGCAGGGCCTCAAACTCATGACGTTCCATCGGTAGTCACCTCCCCCCGAGGGTTTATCGGGTCATGGGTGCCATGACCACGCTCAGTCCGCTGATATACGACGGGTCGTCATTCCGGAATGACGCGAGCAGCCCGATGCTTGCGTAAGCGTAGATGGTAACCGGCCCGAGGTTGTCGGACCACGTTGGGTTTCCGTACGCCCTGAGCAGTTGGGCTCGCGGGGAACCGGGTCCAACCCCTTGCGGCGTCCGAAATACAGGGGAGGAGGTCTGAATCAGAGTGACCTCGTTATCCTGAACGTGGACCGTGGCTAGGTACCGGTCATATTGCCACATCTCGTAGTTGGATTGGGGGCGTACCACCTTCGTCGGCGCTCCCCACAGTTGCCGGACCTTCGAGGGGGGGTCACCAAGCTTGATAAGGCCGACACTCTTCCCCGGAACAATCAGGAGATTGGCCGCGGTAGCATGCGTCGGCGAAGGAACCCACAATGCTACTACACCTGCCAAGGTGAGCAGCACAACTATCAAGCGCACGCGCTCAAGGCGCGTCCGCGGGACCTCGAACTCTTGCCGCTCCATCGCAGACGCCTTCCGCATCCGTCATCCCCCACGTTGCATACCTTCTGCCGCTGAGCCCACGAGTGCCTTTCGACTCCGTGTCACCCGTGTTGGCATTGTCGCACCTATGCACGCAAGAGGTCTCCTATCGAAGCACCTCAACCCGCTGTGCCTCAATCTCGTTGTAGAACGTGTAGCGCCCCACCCGTTTGACCTTGGCGAACTTGCCCGTCACTCGGACCCGCAGGCCGTCACGGAGGCCTTGGTGCTTCCAGGCGAAGACTGCCACCGACGCCCCGGCATCTTCGAGCCGGAACGTGGTGTAGGGGTTGCCCGCACGAGAGACACGCTCCCGGTAGGCGGCGATGGT
>VGFB01000785.1 GCA_016869015.1 Armatimonadota bacterium | reverse complement strand
TCGAGCAGATCCGGACCGACCTGGGCTACGGCTGCCGCAACGTGAAGGTGATCGGCGCCTATGGCGGCGGCGTCATGTACGGCGGGTGGGGCTGCACGCACCACGCGATGGAGGAGATCGGCCTGATGCGGCTGATCCCCACGATGACTGTCGTGATGCCCGCCGATGGCTTCGAGTGCGAGCAGGCAGTCCGCGCGGCGGCGGCCGCCGAGGGGCCCTTCTACATCGCGCTGGCCGGCGGCGAACTGCCGCTGGGCGTGCCCGAGGCGGAGCGCGCGTTTGCCCTGGGCCGGGCGGCGGTGCTGCGCGAGGGCGAAGACGTGGCGATCATCGGGACGGGACCGGCCGTGCAGGAGGCGCTGCGGGCCGGGGAACTGCTTGCAGAGCGGGGTGTGTCGGCGCGCGTGCTGTCGATGCACACCGTGAAGCCCCTCGACCGGGAGGCCGTGCTGGCGGCGGCGAGGACGCGGCTGGTCCTCACGATCGAGGAGCACACCGTGATCGGTGGCCTCGGGGGAGCCGTGGCGGAGGTGCTTGCCGAGGCGGGCGCCGGCACGCCGCTCCGACGGCTGGGCCTGCAGGACGTCTTCGCGTGCATGGTGGGGAGCTACGAGGATCTGAAGCGGCGCTTCGGCATGGCGGCCGAGGCGGTCGTGGATGCCGCCATGGGCGCGGCGTGATGACACCTCGCGAGCGGTTCCTGGCGACCGCGCGGTTCGAGCCTGTGGATCGGGCCTTCCTGCTGCAGCCGTGGGTGTGGCGGGAGACACTGGACCGCTGGCGGGACGAAGGGCTGCCCGAGGACGCCGACCTCGCGGAGCGCTTCGGCACCGACCGGGAACAGTGCGTGCCCCTCGCGATGCAGGGCCCCTACGGCCCGCACCTCCACCCGCCGCTGGAGCGCCGGGTGCTGGAGGAATCGGAGCGGCATGTGGTGGTGCGCGATGAGGAGGGGAACACAGTCCGGCTCCTGAAGGACGACCCGCTGCGCTCGATGCCCGAGTGGCTCGAGTATCCGGTGAGGAGCCGCGACGACTGGGAGCAGATCGCCAGGCCCCGACTCGACGCCTCGGTACCCGGCCGGCGGGTCGAGGGCGCGGCGTGGGACCGGTACGTGGCGGAGGTGAGAAGGCGGGACTACCCGCTGGGCCTCTGGTGCGGCTCGTTCTATGGGTGGCCGCGGAGCCTGATGGGGGTCGAGCGGCTCTCGGTGACCTTCTACGACGACCCGCGACTCGTGCATGAGATGTGCGAACACATCGCGGACTTCGCCATCGAGTTGATTGAGCCGATCCTGCGGGACATCGCCCTGGACTTCGCCTTCATCTGGGAGGACATGGGCGCGAAGGGCGGGCCACTGTGCTCGCCGGACACCTACCGCCGCTTCATGCTGGGGCCGCTGAAGCGCGTGACCGACCTGTTGCACTCCCACAGCATCGACATCATCATCGTGGATAGCGACGGCAACAACGAGCCGCTGATCCCCCTGTGGCTGGAAGCGGGGGTCACGGGGCTGCGGCCGTTCGAGATCGCCGCCGATTCCGACCCCCTCGCGGCGCGGAAGCAGTACGGGAGGAGTCTGGTCATCCAGGGGGGCATTGACAAGCGCGCTCTGGCGGGAAGCCGGGAGGACATCGAGCGCGAGGTCTTCCCCAAGGTCCCGTGGCTGGGTGAGCGAGGCGGCTATTTCCCTCAGGTGGACCATCTCGTGCCGCCGGACGTGTCGCTGGAGAACTACCGGTGGTACGCGGAGGCGGTGCGGCGGGGCGCGAGCGACGGCGCAAAGGCAGGTGCGTGATGCGAGTGGTTGAGCTGGAATGCCGGGCCCCCCGGTGGTCACCGGATGCACGATGGATCGCCTTCTCGGGGAGGAGCGAGGGGCCCTGTGGGGTGTGGATCGTCGGGGTGGACGGCTCGGGGCTCCAGCGAGTGACGGAGGAGGGGTTCGAAGCGCGCGATCCGGCGTGGTCTCCCGACGGCAAGCGCCTGGCGTGTGCCGCGAAGAGTGACGACGGCTGGGGCGTAGCGACGCTGAAGGTGGCCGGCGGCGGTGTGGCGCGGGTCACGGAGGGAAGCAACGACCGCAGCCCCGCCTGGACCCCGGATGGCAAGCGCATCGCCTTCTGTCGGGCCACCGGCGCGAACCAGGACATCTGGGTGGTGAGCGCGGGTGGGGGGGAGGCGGTACCGCTGATGGTGGGGGCCTGTGCCGACGCATCGCCGGCGTGGTCGCCCGACGGGAAGACTCTGGCCTTCGCGACCGATCGCGAGGGAACCTGGCGCGTGTATCTGGCGAACGCCGACGGCTCGGAGCCGCGCCGCGCGGCGGATGTGGTCGCGGAGGCCCCGGCCTGGTCGCCCGACGGGCGCCGGCTTGCCTACGCCGGTACGACCGATCCACGCCATGCTCGGGGGCCGCTGCCGGTGAGCATCTGCGTGCTGGATTTGGGCACGGGAGAGGCGCGGAGGCTCGCGGCCGGGGCCCGCGGGCACTCACCGGACTGGTCGCCCGATGGAAAGCGGATCGTGTTCACGCGGGACTACCGGCTGTACGTCATGGACGCTGACGGCGCGACGGTGACCTCGATCGAGTAGGAGGCGAGCGGATGGAGACCCTCGCGATCAGCCGAAGACGCTTCCTGGCCGGGGTCGGCATGGCCGCGGCGGCCGGCGCGCTGAGGACGGGCGCGCGGGCTCAGGGGCCGCCCGAGCGGAAGGTGCGGATCGGCGTGGTCGGCGGGGGCTTCGGCGCGGGCTTCCACTGGCACGAGGACCCGGAGTGTGAGGTGGGGGCGGTGAGCGACCTGCTGCCGGAGCGTCGCCAGAACCTCGTGAACCGTTACGGCTGTGAGAAGAGCTACGACTCGCTGGAAGAGCTGATCGAGGACGACACCCTCGACGCCGTGGCGGTGTTCAGCGGCGCGCCCGATCACGTGCGGCACTGTGTGGCGGCGATGAACCGCGGGAAGCACTGCCTCTGCGCCGTGCCCGCCGGCCTGACGCTGGAGGAATGCGAGGCGCTGATCGAGGCCAAGGAGCGCAACGGCGTGAAGTACATGATGGCGGAGACGAGCTACTACCGCTTCCCGGCGATCACGGCGCGCCGGATGGTGGAGGATGGTAGCTTCGGGGAGATCCTCTACTCCGAGGGCGAGTACTATCACCCGCACATCGGGACGGCGGAGAACGACCTGAGCCGGTGGCCCGACAAGGAGGGCAACTGGCAGCGGACCTGGCGCTGGGGCTTCCCGCCGATGCTCTACCCGACGCACTC
>VGFB01000784.1 GCA_016869015.1 Armatimonadota bacterium | reverse complement strand
CCGGTCAGTTCGGCGCCGTGGTGACCGGCCTGCAGGAGCGACCAGAGCTTGCTCTTCATCGTGCCGAAGGTCAGGGGCTCGCGCTTCTCGCAGCCGGCCGAGTTGAACCCGCAGTCCACGAAGTGCACCCATCCCCCCCCGATGAGAGCGCGGTAGGACGCTGGAACGCGCTCGGCGTCCAGCGTACCACGAAGATCCGGCCTGGCCTCCGCGCGGCCGTCGTGGCACGACACGCACTTCGCGTCGAGGACCGGCTGCACGACCTCCGAGTACGAGAACGGCTTGTCCCCCCACGGATGCGGGACGATGGTGCGCGGAGGTTTGGTGAGGGCGATCGGATGCGCGGGCGGCGGCGTCGAGTTCCTGGCGTCGTGGCAGCCCACACAACTCCGGGTTTCGCCGGGCTGCAGCTGTACGACGCTCCGCATCCGCTGCAACTCGTTGAGGTCCTCGTCAAGCGCCTGGAAGTAGAGCACCTTGCCCGCCGGCGCGGTGAAGCTCGCCGATCCGTCCTCCTCCACCGGCACCAGGCCCAGCGGGGTCTTCGCCGTGTAGGTCGGCCAACCGTACGGGCCGGCCACGATGTCGACCGGCGAGGCGTACCACTTCATGAAGTCCGCGTGATCGTGGTTCGGGTTGGCGGTGAGGTTGTGCCGCACCTCCTCGACCACCCGCAGCCACTTCACGCTCCCACGCGGGACGGTCGGCTCGAGACCGCGGTTCACGTCGAGCATCACGAACCGGCCCGTGGTCGACTCGGGCCGCGTGACATCCGGCAGCGCCGGCGGCGCCGCCTCGCCTCGGAACGGCAGCGGGCCCATGCTCCCGAAAACGGGATCGAGGTGCAACAGCTCGCGGTTCCCGTACCGGTCGATCACGTACAGCCCGAACCGGTCCGCCGGCGCGTGGGAGCAGAGGAAGTAGTCCCGCGACAGCGGCACGGGGTCGCGGAAGCACTCGCGGGCCGGCCACATCCCGGGCCAGGGCACCTCGGGGGTGAGGCTCTTGATGGCCTTCGGGTTGAAACGCCCCTGCGAGAGGTCCAGCAGCGCGATCGGCCCGTTGATGTCGCCGAAGTGGCTGACCAGGGTGCAGCTGATCTCGCTCGTGCCGGGCACCTCGCGCCCGCAGGCATAGCCGTTCGGCTGGATGATCGTGTTGCCGAATACGAGCTCCGGCTGGGTGCCGTCCGGGTTGATGGACCAGAGCGTCTGGCTGAAGTCGGCGCCCTTGTCGATGTACTCCCAGCGCGTCCAGATCAGCCGCCCGTCGCGCATCACCGAGGGCGCCCACTCGCTGAGGCTCGAGTAGGACAACGGTCGCAGGTCGCTGCCGTCGGGCTGCATCCGAAACAGCACCGAGGAGGTCCACCGGAAGCAGAACACGCGCGCCGTGCAGCGGGTGGTGATGAAGGCGACCCCCCCGTCGGGCAGCGGGCAGGGGTAGAAGTCATGGTACGGGCCGTCGGTCAGCTGCGTGAGACCGGAGCCGTCGGGGCTCACCCGCATGAGGTGGTAGAAGCCATCGGCGGCGGGGCGGTAGCCGAAGTAGATGCTGGATAGGTCGAAGGTCGCCACCGGATCGCGGGCGATGCCGCCGGCGGACTCGAACAGGCAGGTCAGCTTCGCCTCGGCCGGCTCGAACCGCCCCTCACGGCGCGGGATGTCGATCCGGTACACGCCGCCCCCGGGTCGGAAGGGCGCGTCCGTGTAGTCCGTATAGATGTGCGAGGGGTGGTAGGCGTGGCGCTTCACGAAGAGCAGGCTCTCGATCGGCGCCAGGTCGGGCGCGCGCAGAAAGAGCCGTCGTTTGGCGAGTCGAGCCTCGAAGAAGGCTGCGCGCTCAAGCTCCGTATCCGGGGCGGCGGCCAACGCCTCCTCGTGAGTGCGTTTCAGCCGCTCCAGCTCGGCGCGCTCCGCGGAGACGTCCAGGTCTTCAGCCGCCAGCCGGTCGGTAACCTCGCCCATCAGGTCGAGCGTCCGCTGCAGAGGGTCGTACCGGAACAGATGCAGCGCATACGACTCGCCGTCAGCTTCGAGGGTCACGTTGCGCTCGGGCCCGATGGCGCCCACCTCGGCCGGCACGGACAGCGTCTTCGATTCGCCGGGCCGAAGGGTGAAGGTCACTTCGGGAGCCGATAGCGAGACCTGACACGGCTGGGTCCCGTCGTCAGTCCCCTGAGGCTCTGCCAGTGAGACCCGCACCGGGAACTCGCCCTTCACGCCGGGCCCGACCTGAGCGAGCGACAGCGGCGAGAAAACGAACTCCACCGGCCGGCCGGCGGCCGGCGTGTGCAGCCCGCCCAGGCCCAGGCCCACGCGGATTCCCGTGCGCTCGGCGCTGGGGAAGCGCGAGAGGGGCAGGCGCAGCTCGAAGGTCTTCAGGTCCGGGGCGCAGACGCCCTCGAGGGGGATCGACTCCTTCAGCTGGGCGGCGCGGTTCGCGTCGGGCTCGTAGGTGTTGAAGGCCAGACCCCCGGGGGTGATCGTGACCACGCCGCAGCCGTCCCAGTCGCCTCCGGAGACCACCGCCAGGTGGCTGCTGAGCAGGCGGCTCGCACGGACCGCGAGGCAGAGCTCGCCGCCTTGGCGGCCGGCCTGCACCGATTGCTCGACCAGCGGGCCGCCCGCGAAGTCCTCCGGCCGTGCCACGCGGGCCACGCCCTGGGAGGCCTCACGCCAACAGGCGTCGTCGAGCTTCCCGTCGAGAGTCGGAGCGGACGACAGCGGGGGCAGCGGCACCCGGTCGTCCCCGACGTGGCGGGGGTACTCGGTGACGCGGCCGTTGTAGGGCACGAGCGACGGGTCCAGGTCCGCGCGCCCGTAGGTCTTCAGCCACGCGTGCTCCTCCCCGGCGAAGGCGTACTCGAGCAGGCCGCGCTCGTCCGCCGCGCCGGCCTGCTGCGGCGTCAGGGGGCCGATCTTCTCGAGGGCGATCTCCTCCGGCTGACCGTAAACCTCAATCTCATCGAGCCGCGCCTCGCCGCCCGCCGAGCTCTCGATGGCGATGCGCAGGTAGCGCGCCTGGACCGGTCGGAACGTGAACTCGGTGCGCTCGAGCAGTGGCACGCCGCTGCCGCGGAGGACCCGCTGCCAGGAAGGCGCTTCGCTTCGGTCTGCGCGCTCGATGGCGGCGAGGATCGAGAACGCCGAAACGGCGCGGTCACGGTGACGGCCCGACTGGTCGTTGCCCAGCGCGACCTTGTAGACCCAGAAGGCGCCGCCGAGGTCGATCTCGGCCCACGACGGCTCACCCTTGCTGATCCAACTGTGCTC
>VGFB01000783.1 GCA_016869015.1 Armatimonadota bacterium | reverse complement strand
TGCCCCTGCCCCTGCCCCCGCGTCGGTCGACACGGTCGCGCGCCCCACCAGCAAGCCCAACAGGAGCGACACGACACACACGATGAGGGCCATCCCGAGTCGTTGCGTTCGCTGCCTGGCCACGCTCACGTCACCACCCCCTACCGGGTCGGGCTCGGCCGGCGGCTCATCCTCCGGCGCCTCGACTTCCGGCGACATCTCCTCGGGCGCGACGGCCTCGTCGGCCGGCGAGGGCTCGACGATCAGGCACTCGACGATGGGGGGAACGTCGGGCGGAGGCGCCTGAGACGTTTCGGCCAAGGCCTCCTCCGGGCCGGTCTCCGCTACCTGCTCCGCCGCCGGCGCCTCTTCGAGGCGCCCCTGACCCGCCGTCGCCAGCACGGCGACGGTCACGTTGTCCGACGTGCCCGCGGCGACGGCGAGGGCCACCAGCGCCCGACAGAGGTCCTCTGGTGCGCCGCCGGCCTGGACGACCTCCCGGATCGCCTCCGCGTCGACGACCTCCGTCAGGCCGTCGGTGCAGGCCACGTAGACGGCGTCCGCCTCCAGCGGCATCCGAATGACGTGCGGGTCGATCGCGGGGTCACAGCCCACGGCCTGGGTCAGCTGGTTGCGCAATGGGGAGGCGTCCGCCTCCGCCTCGGTCAGGTGCCCGAGGCGGACCTGCTGGCCGACCCACGAGTGGTCTTCGCTGAGCTTCCGCACCGCGGCGGGGCTGACGACGTACGCCCGCGAGTCCCCCACGTTGCCGACGACGACCTCCTCATCGGTGGAGGCGATCATGGTGAGCGTGGTGCCGGTATCGCCCGACACATCCTGGGTGACGGCCCACTCGTAGATCCGCCGGTTCGCGCGCTCGAAGGCGCCGCGGATGACCTGGTCGGGTTCGGCGCCCGGGAAGTCCCCGGTGAACTGCGTGTGGTCCTCCAGCTGCGCGGCCAGCACCTCCGTCGCCGCCTGGACGGCGATCTCGGCCGCCTGATCGCCCTTCTCGTGGCCGCCCATGCCGTCCGCCACCACCAGCACTGCCCGGAAGCCCCACAGGCTCTGCGCCGGCTCCAGCAGCCGTGACTCACAGCGGTCCTGATTGTGGCCGCGGCCGCCTGTCGCCGTCTCACAGGCGGCGCCGATGACTCGCGCCCCCGACTCAGACATGTGGGCCCCCGAATGAGGCTGAATCCGTGACAGCGGGTGATTGGCCATCGGTGCGCCGGAATCCTGCATCGGTGGCGACCAATCCGCAGAGCACATCCCCTCGGGGGAACGGCGATGGCGGCGAGGTGCGGGGGCGGGTCTCGCGGAACGGCGCTGTCTAAGGACCAGACGTCGGGCCTCCATCTGCCGGAAGGAGACCTGCACGAGGACACGCGCGGCGGAGCAGGAGCGCCCCCGGGAGGGCTCATCATGCGTGCGGCTCTGATCTTGGCGGCCGGCATCGCAGCCGGATCGGTTCGAGCGGCCGATGCCATCACGGTCGACTTCGCGGGCGCCCCCGATCAGCCGTGGCTGCAGCTGGTGGGCGACGCGACCGTTGAGGGCGGCGTGCTGAAGACCTCGCCCCTGGCGGGCTGGCAGCGCAGCGGCCTGTACGTCGGCCCGCTGCCGGTCGGCGAGGCCCCCTGGCACATCGAGTACGACGTGCGCCCCGTCGCCTACGGTGACCAGTGCCAGGAGTTCGTGTCGGTTACTCCGAGCACCCACTGGTACATGGCCTACGGTCGACCTGATGGCCGGGTCAACCTCCACACGCGCTCCCAGGACGAGTGGAAGGCGCGCAGCAGCTCGACGGCCGTGCTGGAGCTGGGCCGCTGGTACCGTGTCAGCGTCGAGCTCGGGGCGACCTCCATCCGCCTCCGGATCCGCGAGCGCGAGGGGCAGGGGGACCTGTGGGACTCCGGCGACACGCCGGTGGACTCTCTGGGTCAGGAGACCGTCTTCGGCCTCATCGATGAGGCCGCCACGGCAGTCGGCGCCACCGAATGGGACAACCTGGTCGTCTCCACCGACGACCCACGGATCGCGGAGCAGATGGCGCAGCGGATGCGGGACCTCGAGGCCGAGCGCCGGGCGATGGAGCAACGCCGCGAGGATGCGCGCAAGCTTCGCGAGGCGGGGATCGCCCTGATCCCCATGCCCCAGCAGGTCGCGTTGCCCGCGGGCGGGCGCGGATGTCGACTGAGTGGGACGGTGCAGGTAGGCGGCGGCACCGAGGAGCAGCGCGGGGTCGTCGTCGCGGCGTTGGCAGAGCGCCTCGGCCTGGACGCGCAGTCTGCCCGCACGGGCGGCATTATCCGGCTCACCGGGCTTCCGCCCGACGGCCCGCCCGAGCTGCAGGGCGAGCAGGCGTACACGCTGACGGTCGCTGAGGGGCGTGTCGAGATCGGCGCGCGAGCTCCGGTGGGCGTCTTCTACGCGACCCAGACCCTCTGCCAGCTGGCCGACCCGCAGGGCAACCTCCCGCCGGTCCGCCTCGCCGACTGGCCGGCCATCGAGAACCGGCTGGTGATGATCGCCGTCTGCCAGGGCGCCTTCCAGGTGATCGACGTCGAGTACTGGAAGCGGATCATCCGCGAGCTCTCCGCGGTGAAGGTCACACACATCCAGGTCTACTTCGAAGGCGCGACGTTCACCTCCGAGAGGTATCCCTTCCTCGGCCTGAAGGGCCCCGACGGGCTCACCCTCGAGAAGGGGAAGACCCTCAGCGAGTACGCGAAGGCTCACTTCATCGAGCTGCTCCCCCAGCAGAACTCCCTCGGCCACGCGGGCACGATCCTCTCGCATGAGGAGTTGGCGAACCTGCGGGAGAGCGGGGACGTCTTCTGCTCCTCCAAGCCCGAGACGTTCGAGTTCCTCGGCAACCTCTACGACGAGCTCCTGCAGGCCTTCCCCTACGCGACGTGGGTGCACGTCGGCGGAGATGAGTTCGCGCACGGCTTCGCGCAATGCCCGCAGTGCAAGCAGCGCGCGGCGGAGATCGGGCCCGAGGGCCTCTACGCCGAGCACATGATGAAGCTCCGCGAGATGCTCGCCCAGCGCGGGCGCAAGATGATGATCTGGTGGCACGAGCAGGGGTACACCGAGCAGGCCGCCGACCGCCTCGCCAAGGACCTCGCCGTGTTCGACTGGCACTACGGCAACCAGCCGAGCTACCCCAGCCTCGAGCGCCTGCAGAACGCGGGCTTCGCGGAGACGTGGGCCACGCCCGCGATCACGCGGTACTACGACGGCTCGAACGACTGGGACAACACCTTCGGGAACGTCAGCGGGTTCCTCCGGGCCGGC
>VGFB01000782.1 GCA_016869015.1 Armatimonadota bacterium | reverse complement strand
ATGGGCGGGATTGCCTCGGAGACCCTGCACCTGGGCACGCGGGAGGAGGTCGTCGAGGAGACGTTGAGCGCGCTCCAGGTGGCGAAGGAGTTGGGAAGCTGCATCATCGGGTGCTCGAACCAGATCGTCGCCCCAACCCCGATCGCGAACGTGGAAGCGATGATGTCCACGCTGCACGCGCACCGGTAGGGGGCGGGAATGGGGCCCCGACCAGCCCCAGGTTGCGCGGGCGGAGGCCTTGTGGTACAATCCGCCCGCCGCGCGGCCGAGGGCTGACAAACGCCTTGTTCCGGGGTGAGGACGCTGCCAACGAAGGGCCTGGTGCTGGTCGTGTCGGGGCCGTCGGGTGTCGGCAAGGGGACCGTCATTCGTCACCTGATGCCGATGTGCCCGCGTCTGCGGGAGTCGATCTCCTACACGACCCGCGAGCCGCGCGAGGGCGAGGTGGACGGGCGGGACTATCACTTCGTCAGCGTCCAGGAGTTCGAGCGTCGCAAGACGGCGGGCGACTTCCTGGAGTGGGCGGTCGTGCATCGGGATCAGTCCTATGGCACCTCTCGCTCACAGGTCCGGCAGATGCTGGCGCAGGGCCATAGTGTAGTGTTGGAGATCGACTGCCAGGGCGCCGAGCAAGTCCGGCGGGAGTGGCGCGACGCGGTGTTCGTATTCGTGGCCCCACCGAGCTGGGCCGAGCTGGTGCGGAGGCTGCGCGGGCGGGACACGGAGGACGAGGATGAGGTCCAGAAGCGTATCGACAGCGCCTTCCGCGAGATGGCGGAGCTGTGCAAGTACGATTACCTGATCGTGAACGAGGACAGCCGGCAGTCGGCCAAGGAACTGGCCGCAATCGTGACCGGCGAGGGGCTTCGAATGTCGCGGGTCGATTGCGAGGAACTGCGGGATCGGTTGCTGGCGGAGGGACAGGCGAGTCGGGAGCAGTCAAGGGCATGAAGCTCGCCGGGCGGAAGGTCATCCTGGGCGTCACGGGCAGCATCGCGGCCTACAAGGCCTGCGATGTGCTCCGCGGCCTGCAGAAGGAGGGCGCGGAGGTCCGTGTCGTGATGACCGCCGCCGCCCAGGAGCTGGTGCGCCCGACCGTCTTCCGCTCGCTCAGCGGGGCGCCGGTGCTGACCGGCATGTTCGCCGACGCGCAGGGCGAGGACCTCAAGCACATCACGCTCACCGAGTGGGCCGATCTGATTCTCGTCGCGCCTGCGACGGCGAACCTCATCGGCAAGATCGCGGGCGGCATCGCCGACGACCTGCTCTCCACGGTCATCATGGCGGCGGACTGCCCGACGTTGCTGGCGCCCGGGATGAACTTCCGCATGTGGCGAAACCCCGTCGTGGAGGGCAACGTGCGGAAGCTGGCCGCCCTGGGCTACCGCTTCTGCGGCCCGGTGGAGGGGCGCCTGGCGTCGGGCGCGGTCGGCGTGGGGCGTCTGGCAGACCCCGAGGAGATCGTCGCGTCGGGAGTGGCAATGCTCACCGCTGCCGGCCCCGGGCGGGGGGTGAAGGTGTTGATCACCGCCGGCCCGACGCGCGAGTTCCTCGATCCGGTCCGTTTCATCAGCAACCCCTCGACCGGCCGGATGGGCTACGCGCTGGCGGAGGCCGCGGCGGCCGCCGGGGCGGAGGTGTTCCTTGTCTCGGGGCCGACGGAGCTGCCGCCCCCCGTCGGGGTGGAGGTCGCGCGGGTGCAGACGGCGGAGGAGATGCGCACTGCCGTCATGGCCCGGCTGGCCGACGCCCGAGTTGTGATCGGGGTCGCTGCGGTCTCCGACTTCGCGCCCGCGGAGACGGCGAAGACGAAGATCCCGCGCGCGGACGGCGCGGTCACCGTGACGCTGCGGCCCACCCGCGACATCCTCAGCGAGGTCGGCCGGGCGAAGGGCGACCGGGTGGTGGTGGGCTTCGCCGCTGAGACGGGAGAGGGCGTGGACCGCGCCAAGGCGAAGTTGGAGGCCAAGGGCCTCGACCTGGTGGTTCTCAATGATGTGACGGAGCCGGGTTCGGGTTTCGGCGTCGACACGAATCGAGTGACGCTGATCCGACGGGACGGCTCCGTGGAGTCCCTGCCGCAGATGCTCAAGACCGACCTCGCGCGACGGATCTGGGGCGAAGCGGTGGCGCTACTCGACGCGTCAGGGTCGGGCGACTCGGCCTGACCGGCGTCCAATGATGAGACGGGACGGGAGGCGTTCCCTTGATCGACTCGTACCTTTTCACCTCGGAATCCGTGACCGAAGGTCACCCCGATAAGGTCTGCGACCAGATCTCCGATGCCGTCCTCGATTACGCCCTCGAGCACGACCCGACCGCGCGGGTCGCGGTGGAGACGCTCGTGACCACCGGGCTGTGCGTCGTCGCAGGCGAGATGACAACTCGCTGCTATGTGCCGGTGGCGCAGTTGGCGCGGCAGGCCGTCAGCGACATCGGCTACACGCGCGCCAAGTATGGTTTTGACTGCGAGAACATGGGGGTGCTGGTTGCCATCGACGAGCAGTCCCCCGACATCAGCCAGGGCGTCGATACCGGCGGCGCCGGCGACCAGGGCATGATGTTCGGCTACGCGACGAACGAGACGCCCGAGCTGATGCCGCTGCCGATCCTGCTGGCGCATCGCCTGGCGAAGCGCCTGGCGGAGGTCCGGAAGAACGACACGCTGCCATACCTCCGGCCGGACGGCAAGACCCAGGTGACCGTGCGCTACGAGAACGAGGAGCCGGTCGAGGTCACGAAGGTGCTCCTGGCGGCGCAGCACAAGCCCGGCATGAAGCAGGACGACATCCGGACGGACCTGATCGAGCAGGTCGTCGAGCCGACCATCCCTCCGGAGCTGCGGGCGAAGGCCATGGAGACGCTGGTCAACCGAACCGGGACCTTCGAGAAGGGCGGCCCGGCCGCCGATACGGGGCTGACCGGGCGCAAGATCATCGTCGACACCTACGGCGGCACCGCCCGCCACGGCGGCGGCGCGTTCAGCGGGAAGGACCCCACCAAGGTCGACCGCTCGGGCTCCTACATGATGCGGTATGTTGCCAAGAACGTAGTGGCGGCCGGGCTTGCCGAGCGCTGCGGCGTTCAGGTCGCCTACTCCATCGGCGACGCCGACCCCTTCTCCGTGCAGATCTGGACGTTCGGCACCCGCGCCATCGATGACGACCGGATCGCCGAGTTGATCCTGGAGCACTTCGATCTCACCCCCAAGGGCATGATCGATACCCTCGACCTGCGCCGCCCCATCTACCGGAAGACGGCCGCCTACGGCCACTTCGGTCGGCT
>VGFB01000781.1 GCA_016869015.1 Armatimonadota bacterium | reverse complement strand
CGCGAGGACATCCGCGACTACATGAGCCGCTACGGCAGGCTCAAGCTGATCCGCCGCGAGGGCCTGCTGCTCCTCGTCTCGACCGATGAGCTGCTCCTCACCGAGCTCGAGGGTCAGCGCGAGCTCCATGGCGTCCTCGCGCAGCGGCTTTCGGCCCACGCCATCGTCGTCGCGCCCCTCGCGCGAGGCCAGATCAAGCAGCAGTTGGTCAAGCTTGGCTGGCCGGTGGACGACCTCGCCGGGTATACCCCCGGCGCGCCGCTTGGGCTCGCGCTCCGCGCCGAGTCGGCCGCCGGGGCGCCCTTCGCCCTGCGCGACTACCAGATCGACGCCGTTGCGGCGTTCCATGCCGGCGGCAGCGAGCGCGGCGGCAGCGGCGTGATCGTCATGCCTTGCGGCGCGGGCAAGACGATGGTCGGCATGGGCGCGATGGCCGCCCTGCAAACGTGGACCCTCGTCATCTCCACCAACACCGTCGCCGTCCGGCAGTGGATCGATGAGCTCGCCGACAAGACGACCCTGACCCCCGACCTGATCGGCGAATACACCGGGGACAAGAAGGAGGTCCGCCCGGTCACCATTACCACCTACCAGTGCATGACCTGGCGCCCCTCCAAGAAGAGCGACTTCCCCCACCTCAAGCTCATGACCGAACACAACTGGGGGCTCATCATCTACGACGAGGTCCATCTGCTGCCCGCGCCCGTCTTCCGCGCGACCAGCGACATCCAGGCCCGCCGCCGCCTCGGGCTGACCGCAACCCTCATCCGCGAGGACGGGCGCGAGAGCGATGTCTTCGCGTTGATCGGTCCCAAGCGCCACGACGTGCCCTGGAAGGACCTCGAGAAGCAGGGCTGGATCGCCCAGGCCGTCTGCTACGAGATCCGCGTCCCCATGCCTCGCGACCAGCGGGTGGAGTACAGCGTGTCCCCCCGCGGGGTGCAGTATCGACTCGCCGCGGAGAACCCCGCGAAGATGAGCCTGCTGCTGGAGCTGCTTGAGCGGCATCGGGAGGATCAGGTCCTCGTCATCGGCCAATACCTCAGCCAGCTCCACGCGATCGCGCGAATGGTGAAGGCGCCGCTGATCACCGGTCGCACACCCAACCCGGAGCGCCGGCGGCTCTACGACCTCTTCCGGCGCGGCGAGCTCAAGGCGCTGGTCGTCTCCAAGGTCGCCAACTTCGCCATCGACTTGCCCGACGCGAACGTGGCGATCCAGGTCTCCGGCACCTTCGGCTCGCGCCAGGAGGAAGCCCAGCGCCTCGGCCGCATCCTTCGCCCCAAGTCCCACGGCGGCCAGGCCCTCTTCTATACCCTCGTCTCCAAGGACACCCGCGAGCAGGACTTCTCCGCCAACCGCCAGCTCTTCCTCACCGAGCAGGGCTATCACTACGTCATCAGCACCGGGCTGGGAGAGAGGAGGGGGGCCGAGTGACGACAACGGCCGGCTGCGGACTGGCGTTGCTGGCGGCGGCTTCGGTGGCGGGGGAGGACTTCGCGATCGGCTACGTAAGCCACTTCCCGCTGATCCTCCACGAGGACGACGCGGTCGCCGCGACCGGGGCGAACGTTGTGGAGGTGCGGGCGCCGTGGGCGCTCATCGAGCCGGAGGAGGGCCGGTTCGACTTCACGCTGCTGGACCGGCAGCTCGAGTGGGCCGAGCGAAACGACCTCCAACTCGTGTTCATCATGGAGGCCGGCCCGGCCCACGCGGCGGGCGTGCCGTGGCTCATCGACCGCCTGCACGCCGAGGGCGGGACGATGGTGGACCTCGCCGGGAACGTGCAGCGCGACCCCTCGTTGTTCTCGCCGACCTACAAGCAGTACCTGGCGCGGTACCTGCAGCGCGTGACCTCGTACCTCGCACAGCACCCCCGGAACCGCGTGGTTTTCGGCTACAACAACGGCTGCGAGTGGTGGTACCCGCTCCAGCGCTCGTACTCGCCCCTGGACGTCGCGGCCTTCCGGGACTGGCTCGAGGAGCGGTGCAGTTCCCTGGAGGCGCTGAACGCGCGTTGGGGCACGGCGTTCGGGACCTGGGAGGAGGTCACGGCGCCGCGCCTCTCGACCTACGGTGAGGGGCAGTTGCCTCAGGGATCAATCATCCCCGCGACCTACACGGTGGACGCCTGCTACTGCACGACGCCCGAGTCGCACGTTTCGGTGGAGGCGGGACAGGCGCTGACGCTGGAGGCCGACTTTGCCGCCGGCGGGATGCGCGCCGGGGCCGTGTCGGCGGAGATCGCGTGGCTGGGCGATGAGCGCCCGCAGCCGCTGAAGATCGACCGGACGGTGGAGCTCGTGCCCGGGGAGACGGCCGTCGGCACGGTGCGGGTGACCGGCACGGCGCCGGAGGGCGCGCGGCGCGCGTGGCTGCTGGTGAAGCTGCTCGGGCCGGGCCGAGTCGTCTTCAGCGAGGTGCGGTGCCTCGACGCCGAGGGCCGGCAGCAGGCGGCGAATCCCGGCCTCGATCCGGCCGCCGGAGGGTGGCAGTTCATCCGGTGGGCGGCGGAGGACCCGGAGGGGGTCGCGCACGGTTGGGAACGCGCCGGGGACGTGTGGATCGAGTACGCGCCCCGGCCGGAGCCCCCGTCGCTGGCCGCCGTGCATGACTGGCTGACCTTCCGGAGCGAGGCCCTGGCGGGCTTCCTCGACTGGATGGCCGCGCAGATCGGCGCCGCCGATCCCCAGCGCCCGGTGGTGACGTATCTGACCTTCGGCTTCGCGAACGCCTTCGAGTGGGACTACGCGTACCAGATGGCGGTGCTGCTCGACGCGATCGCGCGGGACAGCGGGCATCAGGCGGTGCTGGGGATGCAGCTGGCGTCCGGCGAGGGCGACTACGACTCGGTGACCTGCGCCTTCGACATGCTGCGGCGGCACGGCAAGCCGCTGTGGGCCATCGACCTGCTGGACTTCACGCGCGGCGTGGCGCTGGGCCGCACGGGGCTGACGCGCCTGTCGCTCTCGGTGCTGCAGCACGGCGGCCGGGGCATTCAGTACTACTGCTGGTGGGGCACGCCGCACTACAACTACCCCGACCTCGGGCTCGACGAGCTGACAGGCATGCTGACCGAGACGCGCGAGCAGGCGGCGCGCATGGGCGGAGCGAGGCCCGTGGCGCAGGTCGCCCTGATCATGCCGCGCATGCCGCCGTATCACCCCCTCGATCCGCCCGCCAACGACTGGGCGGACTTCATGGGCTGGTACAAGCTGCTCGTGCGCGCCGGCGTCTGCCCGGATGTGTTCACGCTCGAGGACCTCCCGGGCGCTGAGTTGCGCGGC
>VGFB01000780.1 GCA_016869015.1 Armatimonadota bacterium | reverse complement strand
TGCGAGCTGTGCTGTGGGACGGCTCCCAACACGTTCGCGATCAACGATGACGGTGTGGCCGAGGTGATCAACCCGAGCGGCGACCCGGAGGACACCATCCAGGAAGCCATCGACGATTGCCCGGCCGAGGCGATCACCTGGGGGTAGCCCGCGCTTGGCCGCGCGGCACCAGGCGACAGACGGGCCGCAGTCGCGTCCTCGCGAGACTGCGGCCCGTGTGTTTCGGGACGGGACCTCGGCGCTACTTCGCGCGAGAGCCGGGCGGCCCGAGCGCGATCGACGTGTCCGCCGGCACGGCCGTCACCGGCTCTCCGGCGGCGACGATCACGTCGAACGGCCGCGCCCACGAGTCGGTAGGCGTTGTTACCGGGTACCCGTCATCGGCGTTGGGCCGGCGGAGCGTGAAGGCCTCGGTGACGCTGGGCGCCTCCCCCGGCAGCAACGTGACCTGCCCGGATAGCTCGCCCTGACCCCGGAAGTAGTTGACTGCCACCGGGTAGCGGCCCGGCACGCTTCGGTTCCCCGCAAACGCCTCCGTCCCCGGCGCCGCGATCTCGTCCACCAGCAGCGTTCCGATGGGCACGTCGAGCTGCCCGAAGTACGCGTGGTTGGTCTGCGTGGCGTCGAAGATGTGCAGGTCCGGGTCGGCTCCCGACGCCCACTTCAGTAGCACCACCCAGTCCGCCACCAGCACCCGGCCGTACCCCTCGATGCCGCTCGAGCGCTCGGTCGCGATCACCCGTGGTCTCCCCAAACGGCGGGGCATGAAGCATCCCGTGCCGTCGATGTCGCCGTAGGGCGGGTTCTCGACCCGCCAGTCGAACTCCGCGCCCGGATGCGGTTCGTCCAGATCGTTGTAGGCGATGGCCGTGAACTTCGCGGGATGCGCCACCGCCGTCGCCGGCGGATCGACCGAGACCTCCACCCGCACGATCCGCGCTTCCACCACCTTCACGGCCACGGTCGCCTCGTTGCCGCTTGGCGCGTGACGCGCCCGCAGCACCGTCTCCCCCAGACCCGTCGCCTCCACCTTCCCGTCCGAGTCGATCGTCGCCACGTCCCGGTCGTCGCTGGACAGCTCCAGGGGCGCGTCGATGATGATCTCGCCGACGGCGTCCAGCGCGTGGGCGACCACCTGGTCCCTCTCCCCCACGAGCATCAGCAGCTCGGTCGGAGTGGCGACCACCTGAGCGATGATCGCGGCGAGAGTCAGCCGGACCTCGGTGGTGCGCTCGCTCCGGATCTCCGCCGACGCTTGCGCATCCGCCAGGACCGGTCCGACGCCGTCCTTCTGCGGGTGAGCCAGCGCGCGGACAACCACCTTGCCCACGGGGATGCCGCGGATCGTCGCCTCCGCCACGCCCCCGCCAAAGGGCTTGTTCAGGATTGTGTCGGGCACCAGAGGCGTCCCGGCCGGGGCGTCGGATGCGGAGCCGTCGCAGGCCAACACCTGAACGCGCACGCTCTCGGCATTGGAGGGGATCTTGGCCGCGGCCTCAGCCGGGAAGCGGACCCCGATGGTCATCTGGCCGCTTCGGCCCGGCTGGTCCTGGCCTCCCCCCCCGCATCCGGGCAGGACGGCCGTGATCAGCAACACACACGCCACGACAAGCAGGTCGCCTCGGCGCATCGAAGATCCTCCTGTCCCGTGCTCCGTACCGCGCCTCTCCCGTTGCGGACCCCAGGCTCTGGGCTCCCGACGGAGGCGCGCTGTCGTCAGTCCCCAAACCGCCAGATCGCCCCGGCGCCCACGTGGAGCGAGTCACCGGAAGCCTTGTCCAGCGAGAACACGCCGGTCAACTCCTCGCTGAAGTGCTTGTAGAGCCGAAGCGTTGCCAGCGACGGCAACTCCTCCCGAGCGGCGTACTCCACAAACAGATCGACGTCCTCGCTCTGGTACAGGCCGGGGAAGTACGCGCCGATGGTGTAGAGCTCCCGGTCGAAGGGGTCCACGCCGTACTCGCCGTAGAGGTCCAACTGCCCCCGGATGACCGGCGCCGCCAAGTCGACGCTGAAGCCCGCGTCACCGCCGGCGGCCTGGTTCGTCACGATGTTCAGGCCCGCGCTGCCGTCGAGTACCGGGTACTCCAGCCGCCCGTACCATCCGCGCGCCTTCGGGCCGATGATGGGCGCCATCGTGCGCACGTAGGCGGCATCGACGCTCAGCTTGCCGAAGGCCGCCTGCGCGCGGACGGCGTCGCCCGTGTCGAAGGTCAGCAGCGACCCGAGCCGACTGTTGTTGACCGGGCCCTCCAGGAAGCGTTGGCGGCCCACCGTGGCCTCGCCCCACTCGTCCCGATAGGTGGCGAAGGCCTCCGTGATGTCGGTGCCGTCGCCGTACCACTTGGAGATCCGGGTGGTCGCGCCGACCTCGAGGTACACCGGCCCCCAGACGGCGTGCGGCCGCACCCGCAGGCCAAGGGTGCCGCCGCCATCGGTGACGTAGCCGAAGGCATCGGCCGCCGTGTACGGGCCGAAGAAGTACTGCCGGTCGGGAAGCTCGGGCGCCTGGCCCAGGCGACTCGACGCCAACGCGCCGCCCGCGCCGATCGGGTGTGAGAGGGACAGGGGCGCCAGCGTGTTGGGGTCAACGCCCGGGAAGAAGCCCCACGGAGCGTCGGCCCGCGCCGGATCGGCGGCCACGGAGGCCCGCGCGCGAGCCGCCGCGGTGGTCGTCTGCAGGCTCTCCACGATCACGTGCAGGTTGCCCGCCTCCGGGGTGACCGCCTCCGCGATCGCGCGATCCACCGAGATGTTCTGTTCCTTGCGGGTTCCACCGGGACTCGCGCCGGGCGTGGCTGCGACGCTGACCCCCTCGACCATGCCCCCGAACCACTGGATCAGGTCTCCGCCGGGATACTCGCGTCCCGGGGCCGGGCTCCGGGCGACGGTGCCGTCGGCGTTCGCACGACCCTCGTAGCCCATCGGCACGTCGGTAGCGCCGGCCGCCGTCTCGTAGCTGACGATCCCGTCGAAACACGTGATCGCCACGCCGTCGAACGTCCACTCCGTGCCCTTCACGACCGCAACGCCGTACGAGCCCTCAACCCGCGCCGTGGTGCCGGCGATCACCTTGGCCCACAGCTGACCGCCGCTCAGCTTCACCGACGTGTCGGTCGGGCTCTGGATGACCAGATCGCTGCGCTCCCCCATGCGGATCACTCCGCCGTTGGGGAACTTCAGCGCGCACTTGCTGCGCGCTCCCGTCTGCACCCGACTCCCTGCCGGCAGCTGGGCTCCCACCTTGCTGGCGACGAAGTTGCCGGTGGCGCCGACCCGGTGCTTGACGC
>VGFB01000779.1 GCA_016869015.1 Armatimonadota bacterium | reverse complement strand
CGCCGGGAGGATCTCGCTCCACACCGCCGCCGGGCGGCACCAGACGGGCGCGCGGTCGGGCTTGCGCCGCTCATTCACGTCGCGCCACCGCCGCCGGCGCGCCTCGTACTCCTCGCTGACCGCGAGCTCCATCACCTGCCGCGCGAGGTCACGGACGATCCGAACATCGTTGTCTGGGAAAGCAGCCATCGGCGCCGTCTCCGGTAGGTTGTGGCCGGGGGATTCCCCGCAAGAGCGCCGCGACCTGCCTTCACCGAAAGGCCTCGTCTCGGTTGCCGACCAGTGTGACGCTCCCAGGGCCCGGGATCGGCCTTGACACGATGTTTGGGGGGGTATACTCATAGACACAAACTGCTCTATGTAGCCTCCAATCACGAGGGGCTGATCCATGTTTGCCCTCGCTATGGCGGCATGTAGCGGGTTCGCTGTCCCGGGATCAGCGCAGGGCGCGCCAGGCCAGTTGCGGGTCGCCATTGCCTTGCCCCATGTCCCAGGCGAGGCGTGGGTGGCAGTGGTCCTTGATGGCCAACCGGCCCCCGCGTTCCGGGCCTATGAAGGCGTGGGCGCGGCCCCGCTGCCGGCGGAGAGCCCCGGAGCGCACTCGCTGTCGCTCTCCGTCACAGACCCCCAGGTCCAGAAGCGCCTGCTCTACTCCCGCAGTCTCTCGGCGTGGTTCCCGGGAGACGCCGAGAGCGCCATCATCTTCGGCCTTGACGGCGCCGCATGGGGCGCGGTCGACGCGGCGACCGACCCGGTGCAGGCTCTGTGGGATCCGCGGGCGACCCTGAGTTCGTTCCTGGCGGCTTCCCGGCCGGAAGGGGACGTCACGGCCACCGCGGAGGTCGGCGTCCCCGACGCCTCAACGCTGGCAGAGGCGGCGACGGTAGCGCGGGGGACCGGGAAGCTGCAAGTGACGGTCACCGTCACGAACGGGATCGCTTCTCCGGTGCGGGTTCTGGCGTGCGGTCTTCGAGTGACTGCGGGGGAGGCGGACGCCTCAGCTCGCTTCTTCGCGCTGCCGACCTGCGCGCTGCCTACACTCATTCCTGCCGGTGGTTCTGCCCAACAGACCTTCCGCCTCGACACGTTCGATGACACGCCCCCGGGCGACTACGCCATCGAGCCCCTTGTCGCGTGGGTGCCGGCGGAGGCCGATCTGCTCGCTGACGGAGCCTTCGAGGAGCCCGGTCCCCTGCCGCGGGCGACCGCCGAGCCCGCCGAGGGTTGGAGGCTCAGCAGCGCGGCGCCGGAGGGCGCGCAAGCAACGGTGGCGCCCGGCGGCGCCTCGTATGCCGAGTTGGCAGACCGCGTCTGCGACTGGCGCGACTTCACGGCGCTCCCCTTCGCCAACGCGACCCGCGTCGCCGCACAAGGGACGGGCCTGCTCGAGCTGCTCAACCCGCCCCAGACGCCTCCGGCGCCGGGGGTGGTCGCGGTGGAGCGGCGGATCTCCGGAATCGAGGGCGGGCAGCGGCACTGGGCCGGAGTCAGCTCGTGGAGCGGCTCGAAGGTCCGGGTCGAGCTGCTGGACGACGCGGGGAACGCCGTGGCGGGGCAGGAGCGCAACTTCACGGGCTTCTGGTGGGCGGACAGTGCGGCCAACTGGACGGGGCGCTCCTTCGCGGTGAACGCCCCGAGCGGCGTGACCCACGCGCGCCTCGTGCTGGAGGCTGCCGGGCCCGCTTCGTGGTGGGACAACGTCTTCCTCGTTCCCGAGGGCGCGATCCGGCGCGGACGCCCTCAACCGGCGCGCCTGGCCGTGACTGTCCCGCAGGCGGAGACACCGGACGTGGTCTATCTCGGCGAGGACCGGGAGACCCAGGGCAACTGGATCGGCAACTACGGCTCCTACTGCTGGACGCTGTGCGCGATGTCGGCTCCGCGTGACATGGTGGGCGGGCAGGCCAAGCCCCTGAAGTGCCGCCACGACGACCTGAGTCAGGCGTACGCGAACGAGACGATTCGCGTGACGGGGACCGAGGAGTTCCGCTACTGCTCCTGGACCGGGAACCCGGCGGACGTGCTGACGCGACACTGGATCGGAGTGATGCGGACCGAGGAGGAGCGGGCGCTGGAGAACCCGCAGTGGGGCTACCGGACCTACGCCTCCTGGGACGAGCACGGAGAGACGCACCCCACCGACGCCTGCGGCCCGGATCTATACGTGAAGCTGCGAATGCCGCCCGGCCTGTGGCAGGTCGCCCTGTACTTCCTCGACTGGGACTGGTGGGCTGCTCCCTTCCCGCGCGCCCATCGCCTCGCGTTCCTCGATGAGGGCGGCAACGAGGCGTGCACGGCACGGGTGGCGGACTTCGGGCCGGGAGTCTACAAGCTGTTCGGCGTGGTCGGCGGGCGCGACGTCACGCTCCGAATCCGCAAGGACTTCAGCGCTACCGTGGTGCTGTCCGGCCTCTTCCTCGATCGGCTCGAGCCCCCGGCGCTGCCCGAAACGCTCGACAAGCCCCTCCGGGCCTGGGACGGCGAGCGCGCGGAGCGCCTGGACCAGCTTCGCCTGGCCGCCGTCGACCGCCCGGCCGAGTACCTGCGTGGCGTGGCGGGCTATCGCGAGGTCGCGAACGCACTTCCCCGCGAAGGCCCCCAGTGGGCACAGGAGGCGAGGTACCGCCTCCTCGCTGCAGCGCCGGGGGCGCTTACCGACGAGGCGGAGGCCTTCAAGGCGTACCTCGCAGGCCTTCCGGCGGCGTCCGTCGTGACCTTGGGCGACGAGGCCTTCGCGCGAGGCGACTTGCGCCATGCCGAGTTGGCGTACGACGCCGCGCTGGCCGTGCAGGCCAAGCAACTGACGGGTGAGGCGCTCGCGAACGCCTACAAGGAGCGGGCAACGCAGTTCCGGATCCTGCACCCCCTGTACGCCGCAAGCCACTGCCGCGGGTGCCTCCAGGCGGTGAAGGAGATGCCTGCCGCCGAGGCGACCGCCTATCTGCGCGCGGCCGCCTCGGAGCTGTTCGATCTCGCCGGCCAGGACTGGAAGGCAGGCCGCGGGATGGTGCGGGTCCAGTACGCCCTCCCCACCGCGCTGTACACGCAACTGGCGGTCCTCGCGGGCTACGGGGCCCTGACCCGCGAGGAGCAGCAGAACCTCGTGCTCTGCTACGAGCGCCAGACGTGGTACGACCTCGGTTTCGAGGACCTCGCCTTCCAGTTCGAGCGCTTCATCGGCTCTCTGCCTCAGGAACAGGTCACGGGCGCCCTGCTGCAAGGGCTGCTCCGCGCCTACGGCGTCGTCTGTCAACGCGACCCCTCCTGCATCGCGAAAGCCGAGCAGTTGGT
>VGFB01000778.1 GCA_016869015.1 Armatimonadota bacterium | reverse complement strand
CACTAGGTAGCTGTAGTTGATGACCTGACCGACGGTACCGTACGTGCCCGGCGTGGCGCTCTTGACGATGGTCAAGGCCGGGCTCTGCACGGCCGTGACCGTCTCGGAGTCAGGCGAGGACGTGACGGGGTTGCCTCCAAAGACCCCGCTTGCCGACGCCGTGTTGGTGACTGAGCCAGCATCCAAGTCAGCCTGCGTGATAGTGTAGGTGGCAGCACAGGTGATCGAGTCTCCCGGCGCCAGCGTAGCCGTCGCGGGACAGGTCTCGTCGGCGGCCCGGTCGTCGCTGACCGAGAACGGTCCGTTGAGGTTCACGTTGCCGGAGTTGGTGACCAGGTAGCTGTAGCTGATGACCTGCCCGACGGCCGAGTAGGTGCCCGGAGCGGCAGTCTTCACGATGGTCAGGGCCGGAAGGGGTGCGATGATCCGAACGTCTTCGCCCGTGCTCGATGCCGGATCGTAGTTGGAGCCACCGGCAGTGCCCCCTCTGCTCGCATACGTCGCGCCGGGAGTGACCGTCTGGCCGGTGGCTGTCCGAGTCGGGTCGGTGTAGTCGGCACGCGCCGGATTCTGGTATGTGCCCGGAGGAACGCCAGCGCCGACGTCGACGTTGAGGGTGATCGAGACGCTCCCGCCTCCAGGGAGGGTGAAGCTATTGGAGGCGTCGCCTCCCGGAGTCCCGAAGACAGGCGTCGCCGCAGTCCCGCTATTGCTGATGGTCGCCGGTCCGGTTGCGCCTCCGGCGTACACCGGGTTCAGGTTGGAGGCGTAGGTGAATCCCGACGGCAGGACATCGGAGATGCTCCCGCCGGTCGCCGCGCCCATGCCGGCGGAGTTCGAGAGCGTGATGGTGTACACCGCCGTGTTGGGAGCGGTCATGGGCCCCGGCGTGGAGGTGGTCTTGGTGGCGGCGAGAGCGGGAAGGCAGAGTGCGCCGGAGATGCCGGTGGTGACCTGGCTGGGCGTGACGGAGGTCGAGACGACGCCGGGCGCCCCGCTTGGGCGCCAAAGGTGCTGCCGGCGGTGGTCGACCTTCCTGCGGCGCCGCCGTTGACATTGGTCGTGGAGCTGGCTGCCGAGCTGAGCAGGATCACCCCGCCGCCCCCGCCGCCCCCCGGTCCATGGCGAGCATTGGCGCCGCCCGGAGTGAACTCCCCCGGGGTCCCTGGTGGCTGCAAGACCCAGTTGTCCGCCCCCGCGCCGCCGACCGCGCTCACGGTCAGGCTCGCCGGGCTCCAGGTCTGCGCCGTCAGCAGAACGCTACCCCCGGCGCCACCGCCGCCGCTTCCGTCGTTATCCGGGACGACGCCAGAACCGCCATTGGCGGAGATCGTTCCGGTGCCGCTGAGGGTGCCCGTGCGGATCATGACCAAGCCGCCGCCGACGCCGCCGCTCGAGGCAGCTGCGATGCCCGGGGTGTTGTTGCGCGTCCCGGCCCCCCCGCCGCCGCCCAGGACAAGCCGATCCGGCGCCGCCAGGCTGAAGGCGGCGCCGCCATGCCCGCCGCGGTCGAGGATCGTGTTCCAGGTGAAACCACCCTGGCCGCCGGCGCCGCCGTTGCCTCCTCCGCCGCCGCCGGAGTTCTCATCGTTGTCGGAAGGGCGCCCATCACTCCCGCCGCCGCCGGCATTCCCGGGGGCGCCGCGCGCCATGTCCCCGTTTGGATAGCCCTCGATGCCGGTGTCGACGACGGCCGCGCCGTCGTAGACCAGGATCGGCGTCCCGGCGATTCCCTCTGCCTTGGCGCCGTTGGGATTGAGAGTCGAGAGCGTTCGGTAGTCGGTGTTGAGAAGGCCGGGGCTGCCCGCACGCTGCCGTCCCCCGCCCCCGCGGAAGCCCAGGCCGTTGACGCTGACCGTGCCCGCGAGGGTGAGCTCTCCGGCCACGTCGATGGCCAGCACCCCGCCGACGGAGCCGTTCCAGGCCAAGGCGGTGAGCCCTGAGCTGAGGGTCACGGACGAGTACTGCGGAACGCGGACGACCTGGAATGTGCGCTTGCCATCGGTCGCATTGGCGGCCGCGGCCGTGTAGGTGTTGAGCAAGCCGCTGCCAACCCCGGCGCCGCGAATCGGGAGCGCGCCACCAGAGACCGCCCCGGTGGCGACAACGTACTCGTAGTTGCCCGCGCTGTTCGGGTTGGTCCACCCGCTCGCCGGAGCCCCAGCGACACCGTCGCCGTAGGCGTCGGTGTTTGACGAATCAATGAAGGCATCTTGCATCTGGATGACCAGCAGCAGATCCCCAGCGGCAATCGGCGTGGCGGCGCCGGAGGCGGCGCCGACGGCGACCGAGGTGGCGCCGGCTGCCGCGGTGACAGTTCCAGGGTAGTAGGTGTTGACGATCCCCGACAGCGTTCCGCCCGGGCCGTCCTTGCCGGGGACGGCGCACACGCCCGAATCGGCAAACGCCACGGATGGGGATGCAAGCGCAAAGGGCGAGAACACAACGGAGACCACAATGGCGAGACCCAGACTCCGGAGCGCGGCTGTTCGTCCGGCAGGCCTCATGGCGTCGTAGCCCGGAACGGCGACACTCGCAGAAGTTGACCGCGAGGCGGAGGAGCAAGGAGCAGGGGGACTGTGTGAGACATGACCTTGCAGATCAGGTTGTGGACGCTCTCGCTGAACGCGAGGCCCACACGCAGATGTATGCGCGAGCGGGAAGGGCCGACGCGCGCGATTCGGCCACTTGCCTTTCGGGAGCCGGGGAGATGGGCGGTGTTCTCATCGATAGGGTACCGCCGGGCTAGCCAGTTCACCGGGCCCGGGCCGCCGCCCCCTAACGCCCATTCTAACATCCTCCCATGCTCCTGCAACATCCGCTGACGGCTCCCCGGACAGCCTGGACCAGACCAGCCCGGACCCGGAAGCGCAGCTAGGACAGCAGGCTGGGGCTCCGTTCCTGGGTCGGGGAGAACCTGGCAGGACCACGGAGAAGGAGGGGCTTGCCGGGCAGGCAGGTTGGGACTGCTGAGACTCCCCAGGGCTCTCGAGAAGGAAGGGACCCTCATGCCGGGAGCCGGGATGTGGATCGCCGGCTGGAAACCGGCTAGCCGGCAGCTATCCCCGACCCTGGGGGCTTTGCCGACGGCGCGATTCTGTGTAGGCCGCCAGCACCCTCGCTCGGGCGAAGGCATGATCGACGATGGGCGCCGGGTACTCACGTCCGAGGCGCACGCCGGCCTGCGCCAGCGCCGCCTCGGTCAGCTCCCAAGGGGCATGGATCGCCGAGGCAGGCACGTGCGCCAGCTCGGGCACCCAGCACCGCACGTAGGCGCCCTCCGGGTCGAACTTGCG
>VGFB01000777.1 GCA_016869015.1 Armatimonadota bacterium | reverse complement strand
TGCTACGACATCGAGCCGATGATGAGGGCGGGACGCGAGCGCCAGAAGGAAGCGATCCGCGCCAGCCTCGTCACCCGCTCCGCGGACATCGCCCGCCTTGCAGGCCCCGCGCCGACCGTCGACGGCGACCTGTCGGACGCCGCCTGGCAGACGGCCAAACCCCTCGAGCCCTTCCTGGCCTACGTCGCCACGCCCCCGAAGCCTGTGCAGCCCACCGAGGCGCGGGTGACCTACGATGCGGAGGGCCTGTATGTGGCGGTCCGCTGCGTCGAGCCGAAGCGCGGAGAGATGCAGATCGCGGGCGAGAAGCGGGATGACAGCGTGTGGATGGGGGATAGCGTGGACCTCTTCCTGCAGGCCCCCGACCAGGCTCCCGTGTACTACCACTTCATCCTGAACCCGAGGAACGTCCTGTGGGACTCGCGCTGCACCGACACGGACGATCTCCGCTTCGATGCGGCGGTCGAGAGCGCTGCGCGTCTGGGCGACGGTGACTGGACGGTCGAACTCGCGATCCCCTGGACGGAGCTGAAGATGGCCGCACCGACGCCGGGTACGCAGCTCCGCGCCAACCTCTGCCGCCAGCGCATCCCTGACCGCGAACAGACTGCGTGGTCCCAGTGCGTGGCGGGCTTCGTGGAGCCGGAGAGCTTCGGGACGTGGACGCTAAGGTAGACGGCGTGTCGGGTCTCGGGACTCGGGACGAGGGCCGGAAGGCTTCTCCGCGCTACGGAGTCCGATCCCGCCGTGCCTGCTTCCTCTCCTTCGCCGTCCGCCGGCGGGGCGCGATGGGCTCGCGGTCATCCTCGAGGTAGTCAAACTCGGTCTTGCCGAGGCGCACCGTGTCGCCCTCTACGGCGCCCGCCTGCTTCAGGGCGTCCAGGACGCCGGCCCGTCTGAGCGCCTCGTGGAAGGCCGCCAGGCCCTCCCGGCTCTGCATGTAGGCTCGGGCGACCGCGCGCTCCGCCGCCGTGCCACAGACCCTGAAGGCCCCGGACTCGGTCACCTCGATGGTGAGCGGCTCCTCGCGCGGGGGCGCTGCGATGAGGAGCTCCTCTTCCCCCTCGCCTGCTTGCGCCTCCGCCGCCGGCAACTGCGCGAGCTTCGCCCACGCGGCCTCCATGAGGCGGTCGACGCCCTCTCGGGTCGCGGCAGAGATGAGGTGACACTCCAGGCCGCGCGCCTGGAGCGCCTCCGCAGCGATCGCCCCGAACTCGCGGCCGTCGGGCAGGTCAACCTTGTTCAGCGCCACGATCTGGGGGATGTCGGCGAGACCCTCGCCGAAGAGCGCCAGCTCCCGGTTGATTGCGTCGAAGTCCTCGACGGGGTCGCGCCCCTCCAACGCGGCGGCGTCCAGGACGTGGATCAGCAGGCGGGTCCGGGAGATGTGTTTGAGGAAGCGGTCGCCCAGCCCAGCGCCCTCGTGTGCCCCGACGATCAGACCGGGCATGTCGGCGAGCACGAAGCTGCGGCCGACGCCGGGCAGGCTGACGACGCCCAGGTTCGGGGCCAGGGTGGTGAAGGGGTAATCGGCCACCTTCGGTCGCGCGGCGGAGACGACGGAGATGAGCGTAGACTTGCCGACGTTGGGGAAGCCGATCACGCCCACATCCGCCAGCAGCCGCAGTTCGAGACGCAACCGCCGCTGCTGGGCGGGCTCGCCCCCCTCGGCCACCTCCGGCGCTTGCCGTGAGGGCGTGGCGAAGTGAACATTGCCCCGGCCGCCGCGTCCGCCGCGCGCGACCAGGAGCTTCATGCGGGGCCCGCCGAGGTCGGCGAGGAGCTCCCCAGTCTCGTGGTCGTAGACCAGCGTACCGACGGGCACACGGATGAGACAATCGGCGCCGTGGCGGCCAGTCTTGTGGGAGCTCTGGCCGGGCCAACCGTCCTCGGCGGCGTACCGGGGCGCGTACCGGAAGTCGATCAGCGTGGAGAGTTGGTCGTCGGTGTAGAGCAGCACGTCGCCGCCCTTGCCGCCGTCGCCGCCGGCCGGGCCGCCCTTGGGCACGAACTTCTCCCGACGGAACGAGACGATGCCGTTCCCCCCGCGCCCGCTGCGTACCGAGATGACCGCCTCATCGACCAGCATCGGGGCCTCCCCCCGGCCGCAAACGAAGACGCCGGTCCCACAGGCGCGGGATCGGCGTCGGTGAACGGGTCACACGCGGATCGGCGGCCCGCGGGCCTACCCGGCCGCGGACGGCACGACGCTTACCCGTCGCTTCGTCCCCCGAAAGGTGTCGAACTGCACGGTGCCGTCGACCTTGGCGAAGAGCGTGTAGTCGCCGCCCATGCCGACGTTGGCGCCGGGGCTGAACTGCGTCCCGCACTGCCGCACGAGGATGCTCCCCGCCGTGACGACCTGCCCGTGCGTGCGCTTGATGCCGCGCCGCTTCGGCTGGCTGTCCCGGCCGTTCTTGGAACTCCCCATTCCCTTCTTGTGTGCCATGTCGACCTTCCTTCCCTGCCCGGCGCGCTACTCCGCGGCGTCCGCCGGCGACGGGTCTCCGTTGCGCAGCTGATCGGCCTCGATCCCCAGGATCTGCACCAGAGTGTAGTCCTGACGATGGCCTCGCCGCTTGCGCGTGCGCTTCTTCTTGCGATACGTCCGGACCCGCAGCTTCGGCCCGCGCTCCTGGGCCACGATGCGCCCTACGACCTTGGCGTTGGTGACGCACGGCATCCCGACGGTCAGCCCTGTTCCGTCGTGCAGCGCGAGCACCTCGCCAAACTCCACGCCCTCGCCGACGGGGTCAGCCAGTCGATCCACCTTCACCGTCTGTCTGGGCTCCACCTTGACCTGTCGCCCGCCGGCCTTCACAATCGCGTACATGGCTAACGTCCCACTTCGGTGATCTGCCCTCTCCGTCCCGCTGCTACCCGAGGCAAGAAAGCAGGCGCGCGACAACATGCTGCCGCGCACGGTGCGCAATCATAACCAATGCGACGCTGCAAGTCAAGCAGAAACGCTGCGGAGTTGCGGGGAGGCTGCGGGCACTGGGCGGCCTCTCAGGCCGATCACCCACAACGACACGGACGGCGACGGCGGACGGAGGGCGACAGTCCCCGGTTCGGCCGCGCAAAGGGCCCGGCCACCTCCCTGCCGAAACAACCCGACCGTACCTCGCGTACCTTCAGGGGGTGTGGCTGGCATGTCCGAGCGCATCGACCGGCGCAAGCTCCTGCAAAGCACGGCCACGGCCGGATTGGGGCTCATGGTCTTGCATGACAGCCGCTCGGTCGCGACCGCCCAGGCCAACGAGAGGCTGAACATCGCGCTCGTCGGCGCCGGGGGTCG
>VGFB01000776.1 GCA_016869015.1 Armatimonadota bacterium | reverse complement strand
GCGCCCCCCTGCAGCCTCTCGCCGGCGCAACCGCCCTGCGGATCATGGTCCGCTATCAAGGCCGACAGGGACGGCGCTCGATCATCGTCCGGGCCCAGGGCACCGATCCGAAGGACCAGAAGACGGGCGACCGGCTCCTGCTGCCGCCCAGCCCTATGTGGCGGCCCGGCGGCGGCGTGCTGACGCTCAAGTCCGCCCTGGAGGCCGAGAGCCTCGAGATCGTACTCCTGCACGAGGGCCCTGGAGAGACGTGGTTCGACGATCTCCAGGTCGCTGCGGCGACGGAGGGACCCGAGCCCGGCCTCCCAACGCCGGGAGTGCCACGGCCGGCGCCCCCTCCGCCGGCGCCGGCCGAAGGGCCGTACGCCACGAGCTACCATCCCGCAGACGCCGCCGTGGTGCGGGTGAACCCGCCGCGCTTCCGCTGGCCGGGTCGCCCAGGGGGCGTCTACACGCTCGAGTGGTCCCAGACCCCGCAATTCCCGCCGGATGCGACGCGGAGGGTCGAGGGGTTGACGCTGAACCTCTACATCCCCGGCGAGGCCCTGGCGCCGGGCCAGTGGTACTGGCGGGTGACGGAGACCGGCGGCGGGACCTCGGCCATGCCCGCCAGCATCTTTGGCGACGAGGCGGAGCCCTCGGCCTTGGGGGAGGAGGAGGCGGCGGCTCCGGCCGACGGTGAGGCGGACGTGGAGCCGATCGACGACGCGCCACCCGACGACGCGCCGCCGCCCGCGCCCGGCAAGCAGCCGAAGAGGCCGCGCCCGAAGGAGGCCACACCGATCCTGATGGCGCTGCCCGCGGCGGGCCAGGCGCCCCCCCCGGAGGAGCCGCCGGCGGCGGCGCCGCCCGAGAAGCCACGCAGGGGCAGGCGGGAGAAGCCGAAGCCCGAGGACGTGGCGCCTCCTCCCGAAGAGGAGCCGAGGGAAGAGGAGGTCGACGAGGGTGAGCCCGCGCTGGAGGAAGGCCCGGAAGAGGACACCGGCGAGCCCATGCCCCCGGCCCCCTTCCGGCCGAGTGCCGCGCCGTCGGCCGTGCGGAGCTTCCGTATCGATGAGGCCGCCGTCGCGATCCCCGTGCCGCCCGTGGCCTCGGTCGTCGGCGCGCTCCCCTCTCACCCGCGCATCTGGACGACCCTGGATGGCGTCATCGGCCTCCGGGGCGCCATCGCCGGCCCGCTGAAGGCCGAGTGGGAGCGTTTGCTGGCGCGACTGGACGCCGCGAAGGGCGGGGAGCCGACCCCGGAGCCCAAGGGCAAGGGCAAGTGGCGCAACCCTTCGCCCAAGAACCTCGAGGACAACGAGGCCATCTTCGCGGCGGCCGCCGGGGAGGCGGGCCTGGTGCGCGACTTCGCCTTCGCGGCCCTGCTGAGCGGGGATCAGGCCTACGCGGACGAGGCGAAGCGCCGCGCCCTGAACCTGGCCGGCTGGGACGTGAAGGGGTCCACGAGCTACGTCAGCCACGATCAGGCCTTCCGCGAGATCCTGCTCTCGCTCGCTCTGACCGTCGACTGGCTGCCGCAGTCCCTCACCGATGAGGAGAAGCAGAAGGTCGTCGCGGCCATCACCGCCCGCGGCGAAGCGCTGCACGAGGCCTTGAGCGGCGGGCCGCGCCCGATCAACCTGTACCCCTACAGCTCCCACGGGCAGACGGCCCTCGGCTTCCTGACCGTGGCGGCCCTGGCGACCGTCGGGGATGTGCCGGAGGCGGAGACGTGGCTGCAGTTCGCGCTGCCGACGGCGGTTGCGCTGTTCTCGCCCTGGGCGGGTGAGGACGGCGGGTGGCTCCAGGGCGAGACATACTGGAAGCGCTCCGCCCCCTTCACCTTCCAGCTCTTCGACGCGCTCAAGAGCGCGGGCGGGATCGACCTGTACCAGCTCCCCTGGGCGGCGGACACGGCCCGCTACAAGGTCTACATGCATCCCCCCTACAGCACGCGAGGGGGGTTTGGCGATGGGCCGGAGGCGCCGCCCGACGCCGATGATCGCCGGGCGATGCGTCGGCTGGCGGCGGCCCTGCAGGCCCCCACAGCCGCCTGGTATGCCGCGACGGTGGCGGCGCCGGAGCTGGAGGCAACGGCCTTCGATGTGCTCTGGCGCGACCCGTCGGTTCAGCCTCAGCCGCCCGAGGCCTGGCCGCCGTCTGCGTCCTTTCCGGACAGCGGCCTGTTCGCGATGCACTCCTCGCTGACCGATCCCGCCGGCGTGCACCTCTACAGCCGCGCCAGCCGCTTCGGCTCGTTCAACCACGCTCACGCCGATCAGGGGCACTTCACCCTCGACGCCTTCGGCGCACCGCTGCTCATCGACGCGGGCTACTACGACTGGTACCGCAGCCCGCACGCGACCTCGTTCTCGCGCACCAGCCTCGCCCACAACGGGCTGCTGGTGAACGGGAAGGTCGGGCAGCGCCCCGATGACATCACGGCTCGGGGGGAGGTGGAGAGCTTCCTGCCCACCGCGTCCGTCGATTACGCCCGAGTCCAGGCGGCGCAGGCGTATCCCCCGGAGCTTCTGGAGTCCTACGAGCGGCGGTTCATCTTCCTCCGACCGGACCAGGTCGTCATCCTCGATCACGTCAAGCCGACGGAGAAGGCCAACTTCACCTGGCTGCTGCACTCGCTGGGGGAGCCGGCCCTCGATCAGACGGCCTCTACGGCGCTGGTCCGCCACGACGGAGCGGCGGTTGCCGTCGCGGCCTACGGTCCGGCGAAGCTCGCCTGGAGCACCACCAAGGCCTTCCCCAAGAACCCGCGCTTCACCGAGGCCGATGTCGAGACGCCGGTCCAGTGGCACACGGCCATCAAGAGCGCTCGCAGCACCGACTCGGAGGACCTGATCCTGCTGCTCGTCCCGTTCCAGGGGGAGACGGCGCCCGTGATGGCGGGGCTGGAGGTCACGGACGGCGCGGGCGGTGAGGCGAGCCTCGGCGACCGACGCACCGTCGCCCTCGCCCGCCGGTGGACCCCTCCCCCGCCGCCGGAGCCCAAGAAGCCGCCGCGCGAGCCGAAGAAGAAGCCGCAGCCCAAGCCAGCCGAGGAGCCGGGCGAGCCGGCGGAGCCGCCTGTCGAGGGCGCGGCTCCCGCGGAGGAGGCCCTCGTGCCGGACGCTGGGCAACCCTCTGAGGGTGCCCCGGACCCCCCCGAGCCCGTTGACATCAGCGTCCCCGAGCCGCAGCCCGCGGTGGCGCCGCCGATGACGACCGGCGACCTGAGCGTGGACGCGGACCGCCTGGTAATGAGCCTCGGGGCTCAGGGGATTGGCGCGCTGTACGCCGAAGGACTGAAGCTGCTCTCGCGAG
>VGFB01000775.1 GCA_016869015.1 Armatimonadota bacterium | reverse complement strand
TGCATCCGGGTTGCCGGTTCGGGGCGGGCATCGGCGGTGAGTCGGAGCGCGGACCCGATGCGGTACAGGATTCTCGCACAACTGAAGAAGCCGCACGAGCGGGTCGTCTGCGAGATCAAGCACCCGTCGCCGGCCGGAACCGGCGTCGACCTGCGGGGCAATCTCGTTGGGCGGGTCGAGCTCACCAACACGGGCAAGGCTGTTGTGGCGCGAGGCGCGGTCGGCGGGTCCGGACGGCTGACCTGCTCCCGATGCCTGAAGGACTTCCCTTGGTCCTTCGCGCTGGAGTTCACGGAGAACTGCGCCCTCCGCCAGGTCGACGATCCCGCCGTCTACATCGCGGCGGAGGACGAGGAGGACCTCGTTCCGATCGTCGACGAGGAGTTGGTGGACCTGAGCGAGCTGGTTCGTCAGCTCGTGGCGCTGGAAGTCCCATTCCAACCTCTGTGCAAGCCGGACTGTCGGGGATTGTGCCCCCACTGCGGCGCGGCGCTCGACGAGGAGGAGTGTCGCTGCTCGGGGGAGGCTGTCGATCCTCGATGGAGCAAGCTCAAGGAACTGCTGGGTCAATAGGCGACACGGGGCGCAGCACTCGGCGCCGGCCCGCTGGAAGAAGGAAGCGATTATGGCGCTACCGAAGCGACGACACTCTCACGCCCGCACCCGCCAGAAGCGAGCCCACCTGGCGCTCTCGGTTCCGCGCTATGTGGTCTGCGCGAAGTGCGAGGCGCCCCTCATGCCGCACAACGTCTGCCGCAAGTGCGGCTCGTACGAGGGGCGCCAGGTGCTGAAGATCCGGGAACGCAAGGGCAAGAAGAGCGAACGGCGCCGGTAGTCCGTCGCAGACGACCCGATCCAGGTGCACCCACGGATGGCATCCCGCATGAGGATAGCCGTTGACGCGATGGGCGGCGACCGCGCTCCGGACGAGATCGTTGCCGGGGCGCTGGACTCGTGCGAGGAGCCCGGACACGAGTTGATCCTGGTCGGACAACCGGACGCCATCCGGGCCTGCACCGCCGGGCGCAAGTTCCCCGCCGAGCGGGTGGAAGTTCGTCCCGCGGCCGGGGTCGTGGGGATGGGCGAGTCCCCGGCGTCGTCGCTCAAGCGCCGGGAGACCTCGATCGCGGTGGCCGTTCAGCTGGTCCGCGACGGCGAGGCCCAGGCTGTGGTCTCGGCGGGCAACAGCGGGGCGTTCATGGCCCACGCGACGCTCCGGCTGGCAACGATCGAGGGCGTCGAGCGCCCGGCCATTGCCATCGTGGTTCCGGCGCTGGCGGGGCCGCGCGTGCTGCTCGACGCCGGCGCCAACGCCAGTTGCCGGCCTGAGCACCTGGTGCAGTTCGCTCACATGGGCGCCGTGTACGCGCGGGATGTCCTGGCGATCCCCAACCCCCGCGTAGCGCTCATGAGTATCGGTGAGGAGGCCTCCAAAGGCAGCGGCCTCACCAAGGCCGCTCACCGGATGCTGTCCGACCTGGGCGAAGGCCTCAACTTCGTGGGGAACGTCGAGGGCGACACTGTCTTCGCCGACGTCGCCGACGTAGTCGTGTGCGACGGGTTCACGGGCAACGTCTTCCTGAAGACGGCCGAGGGAACGGCCGAGGCCCTCATGGAGGGCCTGCGGGCCGCGATCACCAGCAGCCTCCGCGCGAAGCTGGGGGCCTTCCTGATCCGGGGAGCACTGGGCAAGTTCCGCCGGCTGTTTGACTACGCGACGTACGGCGGGGCGCTGTTGCTGGGAGTCAACGGAATCTGCGTGGTCGGCCACGGGCGCTCGGATGCCCGGGCTGTCAAGGCAGCCATCTCCGTCGCGAAGCGGGCCGTGGAGACCCGGGTCGTCGAGGAGATCGCTGCCTCGTGTCGCGCGATCGAGGCCCCGACCCGGCTGCCCGAGTCCGCCGGCGCAGCGGTTGGCGCGGGCGCGCCGACGGGCGGGGGCTGACCGGCGCTGGACCCACGGGCCCCGGGAGCCGCGACGAAGACGCTGGCCGTCCAGGTCCTTCCGCTTCGGTCCCTCTCGGCGGAGACTCCGGTCTCCGCCGCCGCGCCAACGGGGCCGACGACCCCGGCGGCGCCTACGGTGAAGCACGTTGAAGACAGCGATCTCAGCCAAGGTGTTGGGCCTGGGCTCCTATCTCCCGGAGCGGGTCCTCACCAACGCCGAGCTGGAAGCCCGCCGCGAGCTGGACACCACCGACGAGTGGATCGTCCGTCGCACCGGCATCCGCGAACGGCATCTGGCCGCCGAGCATGAGGCGACCTCCGACCTGGCCACGCGCGCGGCCCAGGCGTGCCTGGCCGACGCGGGCGTCGCGCCGGCGGAGCTCGATCTGATCATCGTGGCGACCGTCACGCCCGACATGCCGTTCCCGGCCACTGCGTGCCTCGTGCAGAGCAAGCTGGGGGCGGATGAGACGGCGGGGTACGACCTGCTGCTGGGCTGTACGGGGTTCGTCTCCGCCCTTGCCACGGGCGCGCAGTTCATCCAGACCGGGGCGCTGCGGCGGGTGCTGGTGATCGGGGCGGACACGCTGTCCCGCGTCACCGACTGGACCGACCGCAGCACGTGCGTCCTGTTTGGGGATGGCGCGGGGGCCGTGCTGCTGGGTCCGGGAGAGCCCGGCGAGGGCCTGCTCTCCTTCGCGATGTCCAACAACGGGGCCGCCGCCGACCTGCTGACCCTCCCGGCCGGGGGCTCGCGGCTGCGGGTGACGCCCGAAGCCGCCGCCGCGCACTTGGACTGCATCCGGATGGAGGGGCGCGAGCTGTTCCGGCTCGCGGTGGAGGGCATCCCGGCGGCCGCTCAGGACGCCATGCGGCGCGCCGACGTCGCCCCGGCGGACATCGACCTCATGGTGATGCACCAGGCGAACATTCGGATCATCGACGCCGCCGCCCAGAGGCTGGCCTTCGAGCCCGAGAAGGTGGCCGTTACGATTGACGCGCACGGCAACACCTCCGCCGCTTCCATGCCGCTGGCCCTCGACGAGCTTCGCCGGCAGGGCCGCTTGTCCCCCGGAGATACGATCCTGCTTGTCGGCTTCGGCGCCGGCTTTGCTCTCGCCGCGGCCGTTCTTCGATGGTAACCGGACCTCACTCCTGCGCTGACGCGACGCGTCCGCACACCTGAAGGGAGCGATGGCTGTGGACTTCGCATTCACCGAGGACCAACAGGACATCTTCGCCGCGATCAAGGAGTTCTGCGTGGAGGAGTTGGCTCCCAAAGCCAGGGAGACCGACGAGTGCGGCGAGTTCCCCTGGGAGACCGTCAAGCAGGTCGCCGGGATGGACCTCATGG
>VGFB01000774.1 GCA_016869015.1 Armatimonadota bacterium | reverse complement strand
GCAGCCCGCCTCCCGCGCGACCGCCAGGGCCTCCATCACCGCGTCATCGGTGTTGCCTCCCTGACGCGGCGAGCCCGACACTCCCAAGACGCGAAGACCGAGCATGGGTTCTTACCCCCTTTCCCCCTTCCCTCGGAAGGGAGCAACCGGGCGCTCACGCCCGATGGCCTCGGTTCCCCTGCGGGTGGATGGCTGCCTGCTTCGCCTGGGCGCGACCACAGGAGGTGGGTGCGCTGGGGACAGCGGAGACCCGATCCAACCTGCCATCCGGACGTGATCCCGTTGCGGAGAGCCGACGACGGCCCGGCAGACGCAGGAGGGCGCGTTCGGTATGCCGAAGGAGACCGGTATCCGAGAGCGCGTCGAGCGCGATGGAGGTGAGGCGTGTGAAGTGCGCGCGCTGTGAGCGAGACAACGTCGAGGGGGCCGTCTACTGCGCGTTTTGCGGGGAGAAGCTGGAATCCACGGAGGTGCGGCCGTCGATCGTGACCCTGCGGACCTCCGTCGAGTCACCGGAAGCGGGGCCGCCCCCTCCACCACCACCTCCGCCGCCGCCGCCGACTCTCCCGCCCCAGGTGTCCGGCGTGCCGTACCCCTACGCTTCGGCGGCTCCCGAGGGGCCGACGAGCGGCATGGCCGTCGCTTCCCTCGTCCTCGGGATCCTCGGCTTCGTGACGATGGGCGTCACCTCGCTGTTGGGGCTGCTCTTCGGCATCATCGGTCTCGTCCAGATCGGGAGGTCCGAAGGGCGGGTTCGGGGGCAGGGAATCGCGCTGGCCGGAACGCTCCTGTCGGGCTTCACGCTGCTGATGCTGCCGGTCGGGGCGGCCATCCTCTTCCCGGTGTTCGCCCGGGCGCGAGAGAAGGCTCAGCAGACTTCCTGCATGAGCAACCTCAAGCAGATCGCGCTGGGGGTACTGATGTACTCTCAGGACTACGACGAGGTATATCCCCTGGCGAACCGCTGGGCCGATGGAGTGTACCCTTACACCAAGAACCCGCAGATCTTCATCTGCCCCAGCGAGACGAACCAGACGCCGCAGTCCTACGCGTACAACCAGGGGCTCGATCGCCTCTCGGCGCGGGCCATCCCGCGGCCGGCTGAGGCAGTCATGGCCTTCGACTCACAGCCCGGCACGAACCTGGCGGGGGGCGCGAACCTGGTGGTGAACCGTCACAACGCCGGGGCGAACTTCGCCCTGGTGGACGGTCACGTGAAGTGGTACAGCCCCAGCAACCAGAGCGCGCTGCTATGGGCGCCCACCGGCATCCCGATCCCGCCGTGGGCCGACCTGCCGATGGTGCCGGGGAACATGCCGGACCTCAACACGCCGCTCATCCCGCCCATGCCCGCGCCGCCTGCACCGCCGGGGCCGCCCTGAGCCTAAGCGTCCCCCGGCGGCTTCGATCCCCGTTGCTGTTCCCAGCGGAGCAGCTCGCCCACTTCGCCCAGGGTGCTGCCCTGCTGGATCTCGGCGATCTCCCGGCTCTCGCGCTCAACGGTCGAGAGCGCCCGGTTCGCGATCTCCACCGCGCGCTCACGCGGGACGACCACGAGACCGTCGTCGTCCCCGATCACCCAGTCCCCGGGCCGGATGTGGGTCTCCCCGATCTTCAGGTCCACCCCGATCAACCCGACGCCCTTGGGCTGCCCGGCCGAGGGGCAAGTGCTGGTGCAGAAGGCCGGGAACCGGAGCCGCCGGATCTCCTCCACGTCCCGCAGCGCCCCGTAGATCACGACGCCCGCCAGGCCCCGGGTCACGCAGCTCATCGTAGCCTGCTCGCCCCACACCGCCGGGGGTTCGCCGCGCACGTCGATGACCAGCACGTCGCCCGGGCTCGCCTGATCGATGGCGGTCACGGGCCGGTGCCAGTCGCCCGGGTAGGTCCACACGGTGAAGGCCGGGCCCACCGTCTTGAGACCCGGCTGCACGGGCATGATGTTCAGCAGGTGGCCCTCGTGGTGCATCGCGGTCGCGATGTCGGCCGTAGCGCACTGCATGAAGGCCTCGCGAAGACCCTCGGGCCCGACCCGCTTGAACAACGTCGTCGCCGCCGCCTGCCCGGTCGCCATCGCGTTGAGGATCGCCTCGGTCGCAGCCCTTGCATCGGGCGCCTTGTTGATCGCGCCGCCGACGATTACGATGCTCGCCCCCGCCGCGACCGCCTCGGGAGCCGTCTCCGTGTTGATGCCGCCGGCCACCGCGACGGGGATCTCGACCGCCCCCGCCACCGCCTTCAGCGTCTCGATGGGCGTGCCGCCGATCATCTGCACATCGATCGGGCAGTGCACGCTCACGAGGTGCGCTCCCAGCGCCTGCGCCTGCCGCGCGCGCTCGACGGGATCGGCCACCTCGGCGAGGTCCACCATGATCCGCGCGCCATAGTGCCCCGCGGCCTCGACGCAGTCGGCGAGAGTGGCGTCCGACGCCGCGCCCAGCACCGCCACGATGTTCGCGCCGGCCTTCGCGGCGATCTCGACCTCGACGCGCCCGGCGTCCATGACCTTCATGTCCGCCACGATCGTGTGGGAGGGGAACTCCGCCCGCAGTCGACGCACCGCCTCCAGCCCCTCGCTCTTGATCAGCGGCGTGCCGGCCTCCAGCCAGATCTCCCCGGCCTGCGCCGCCTCCCGAGCCGCGCGCAAGGCCTGGCTGAGGTTCACGAAGTCCAGCGCAAGCTGTAGCGTGGCGTTCATGGGCTCACCTCCGGCGACTCGGTCGTCTCGTCCTCGCTCCCCACCGTCTCGGTGGCGGGCAGCTCGCGAAGCGCCACGTCTACGGGCGCCAACTCCGCGGCTTCCCCCGCGCGGCCGGCGCCGCCAAGCTCCGCGACCCGCCGCCCCGAGGGGACCACGCGAGCCTGCCACGACCCCACGGCCTCGTTGTAGGCCCTCGAGGCGTTCTCCAACCCGCTGCGGATCTTCGCGAGGTGACCCGCGAAGGTGGACACGCGCTCGCAGAACTCGCGGCTGACCCGCGCGATCTCCTCGGCGTTCTCGATGATCTGCTCCTGGTGCCAGGTCAGGGCGACAGAGCGCAGCACGGCGATCAGCGTGGTGGGCGACGCGAGAAGGACCTTGCTCTTGATGGCGGCCTCGATGAGCTCGCGGTCCTGTTCGAGGGCCGCACTGAAGAAGGACTCCCCGGGCAGGAAGAGGACGACGAAGTCGGGCGCGCGGGGGAACTGGTCCCAGTAGGCCTTCAGGCTGAGCTTCTGCACGTGCTCCCGCACGTGCCGCGCGTGGCGTTGCAGCGCCGCCGTGCGCGCGGCCTCGTCGGGCGCCTCCACCGCGTCGATGT
>VGFB01000773.1 GCA_016869015.1 Armatimonadota bacterium | reverse complement strand
GACCGCGAGGCCGCTCGCGAGGCAGACCTCGGGGGAGTACTCGAAGCGGCCGCTGAGCGTGCGCTCGACCGCGAGGTCGCGCAGACGGCGAACGAGGTCGGTCATGAGGGGGGCGCACCCCCGCTCGGCACCCTCGCGGAACCAGGGGCGGAAGCGGGTGAAGTCGAGGTCGAGGCCGTCTACCGGGTACTCGCGGAAGACCTCCTCGATCTGTGCGAGGCGGTAGGCGTGTACGTCGGGATGAGCGTAGTCGAGCTGACCGTTGGGCAGCAGGGCGTCCCGGTGGGCGTCGAACCAGGGCGAGAGTAACTCCGGGAAGTACGGTGAGCCATCCGCCTTCCGGTAGATGTGATGCGCGTCGTTCACGCGCAGGGAGTACTGGCAAGCCAAGCCATGGCGATGGCAGGCCTCCGCAACGACCTGCAGCGGGTCGGTCCCGAGTTCGTCGAGGTGGCGCAGCGTCTCCCGGATCCGCCAGACGTGGAGCGTGTCGATCCGCTCCATCAGGTCCCCGACGCGCGGGAGGAAGCGGGAGCGGTAGTTGACCGCGTGCCCGCCGAGGGCGCAGAACTGGTAGGCGATCACGCCGGTTCCCGCGAGGGGCTCCACCGTCACGCGTGCGATGTCCGCCGGCGTCATCGGCGCCGGACTGCGCGCATAGCTCGACCAGCCGTCGTCGTTGACGATGAGACCCTTGGCGGCGGGAAACGCGGCCACAAGCGCCTACCTCCGTCGGTTCGACCAGCGCTCCACGGCGGCCAGCAGCTCCCGCGCCTCGCGCTCGGAGCCGCAGCCGACCTGGAGGTAGAGCCCCTCCGGCGGCAGACCGGCGAGGAGGCCCTCGATGTCGGCGGGGCTCACGCTCAGGTGCACGGCCTTGCCGGCATCGATGAGGCGCCGGAGCAAGGGGCGCCACTTCGGATGGGCCTGGGGCTCCTCCCCCGATCCGGGCACCCACTGGATCGCGCGGAGGTTGGGGAGGGTCAGCAGCGTGTCCACGTGCTGGAGCGCCCCGGGACCGTCGAGGTGGTAGATCACCCCGTCCAGGTGGCGGGTCTGCCAGGCGAGCGCGGGGAAGATGAACCCATCGAACATGGCCTTTGAGATCATGCACGAGAAGTCGCACTGCGAGGTGGTCGTCCGGCCCGGGTGGTAGACGCGCAGCCACGTCGAGGTGCCGGGCATGTGGGCGTTCACCATGCCCGTGACGCGCTCGTAGACCTCCAGCATCAGCCGCGCGATCCGGTCGCGGACCTCGAGCATCCGCTCGCGCGGCCCCTCGATGAGGTCCATGCAGAGCCGCGCGGGCCCGCGCAAGGCGGACATGATGTCGCCCACATCGGCCAGCTCCCCCACCGCCACGAACCACTTCCCGTCGGCCGTCTCCAGGAAGGCCTCGATCAGACGCTTCTTCGCCAGCCACCACTCGTTGTCGGGGTCGAGGTGCGGCTCGTAGGTCTCCCAGTCCTCGACGAAGGGCTCATGCCACACGGTGGTCGGGTGACAGACGGGCCGCGTGCCGAGCAGGCCCGCCTGGGCGATGGCGCCCATGTTCACCCACTCCACGGGGCAGGCCTCGGCGAACCAGGCCGTGTTCCGCACGGACCGCTCCATGCGCGGGATCACGTAGTCCGGATTCGTCCAGTAGTCCCACAGGCTTGGCGGCTCCGGCAGTGTCTCCCACTGCGCCCCGTCCTTCGGCGTCGTCAGGCTCATGGCGGGGCGGCCCAGGCTCTCGCCCGCCCACCAGCGCTCGAGTCGTTCCAGCGCTTCGTCCCAGTCGGGTCGGTAGCTAAGACGCATCTTCCGCGTCGCTCCCGCGTAGTGCCGTTGTGTGCCTGGACATTCCCCGCCCCACGAGGTCAACCTGCCGCAAGTCTCGAACGCCTCACTCAGCGGGAGCGAATCGACCGATGACAGCCTTTCGACCCTACGATCCGGGGACTGACCGCGAGGCCGTTCGCCGCATCTTCCAGGAGGTCGGCTGGTCGCACGCGGCTCGGCACGTCGACGATGAGCGGTTCGGGCAAGTCGTGCGCGTGCGCGTAGCCGAGCACGACGGGGCAGCGGAGTGCGTCGTGACGACCTGTGCGGGCACGATCCGCCACCTGGAGACCGACCTCCCGTTCGCCTGCGTGCTGGAGGTCGCCACGAGCCGGGTGGCTCGCCGACAGGGGCTCGCGCTGCGCCTGCTCTCGCGCACCTTGTCCGAGGAAGCCGCCGAGGGGGCGCTGGTGGCCGGGCTGGGCGTGTTTGACCAGGGCTTCTACGATCGGGCCGGTTTCGGCACCGCACCCTACGCGCGCTGGGTGGAGTTCAACCCCGGGGATCTCGCGGTGGACGGGAAGCCGCGCGCGCCTCGCCGGCTGTCGCGCGATGACGGGTCGGCGCTCCATGCCGCGCGCCTGACGCGCCGCCGGTGCCACGGCGCCTGCAACCTCACGCCCCCCGCCGTCACGCAGGCCGACCTGGGCGAACCGGACACAGGCTTCGGCCTCGGGTACTTCGACGGACCCGACGGCGCGTTCAGCCACGGCCTGTGGCTGCGGGGCAAGGATGAGCACGGGCCGTACAACGTGGCCTGGAGCGTGTATCACACGCGCGAGGAGTTCCTGGAGTTGATGGCGCTGCTGAAGGGCCTGGCCGACCAGGTGCACCTGGTCGGGATGCACGAACCCAGCGGCGTCCAGCTGCAGGACCTGCTGACGCGCCCGCTGGCCGCCGCACGGATCACGGAGGGCTCGCGCTATGCCAGCCGCATCGGCGCCGGGGCCTACTTCCAGTTCCGCATTCTCGACGTGCCCGGCTGCCTGGGGCACACGCACCTGCCCGGGACGGGGCAGCTGAGGTTCAACCTCAACTTGGCCGATCCGGTCGAGGCGTACCTGCCGGGCAACCCCGCGTGGAGCGGATGCCAGGGCCGCTATGTCGTGGAGCTGGGCGAGTCGTGCTCGGGCGAGCCGGGGGAGGACACTCGACTCCCAACGCTGAACGCCACGGTGAATGCGTTCACCCGCCTTTGGCTGGGCGTGCAGCCGGCCACCGGGCTCGCGTTCACCGACGAACTGGCCGGGCCCGACGCGTTGCTGGCGGCGCTGGACTGCGTGCTTCGCTTGCCACAGCCGGAAGCCGACTGGGGGTTCTGACCCGGGGGTTTCCTACCCCCCCTCCCCTTCCTTCGGAAGGGGGGAGCAACGCGCGGAGGAGTCCGCCGTTTCCGCCGTTCCCCCCTGCTGAAGGAAGGGGGGCAAGGGGCAACGCTGTTCACTTCGGTGATGGGTCAATCGCCCTCCCGTCGTGGGGC
>VGFB01000772.1 GCA_016869015.1 Armatimonadota bacterium | reverse complement strand
CAGCCCGGGCCAACCCAGGAAGCAGCCCACCACCAGCGGCGCCAGGATCGCCAGCAGCCCCGGCGCCACCAACTCCGTGATCGCCGAGCGGGTGCAGATGTCCACGCACCGCGCCGGGTCCGGCTGCGCCTTGCCCTCCATCAGGCCGGGGATCTCCCGGAACTGGCGCCGGACCTCGTTGATGATCTGGAACGCCGCGCGCCCGACCGCACGGATGGTCATCGAGCTGAACAGGAACGGCAACGCCCCGCCGATCAGCAGTCCGATGAACACGTCCGGCTTCGCCACGTCGATGAACAGCTTCGCGAGGGCTTGCGGGTCGATGAACTCGCCGCCCGCGCCGCCCGTGCCCTGCTGCGCAACGTACACCTTCGACAGGTACGTCCCGAACAGCGACAGCGCCGCGAGGACCGCCGAGGCGATGGCAAAGCCCTTCGTCGCCGCCTTCGTCACGTTCCCGACCGCGTCGAGCTTCTCCAGCACGGGCGCGGCCTCCGTCACGCCCGCCATCTCAGCGATCCCCTGGGCGTTGTCGGCCACCGGCCCGTAGGTGTCCATCGACACGATCACGCCCGTGGTCGTCAGCATCCCCATGCCGCACAGCGAGATGCCGTACAGCGTCCCCAGGACCTTCTCGACGTCCGACTCCGTCCCGCCGGCAAAGATCAGCTTCGAGACCAGCGTCGCCCCGCAGATGACCAGGACCGCCACCACGCTCGACTCCAGCCCGGTGCCGAAGCCCGTAAGGATGCACGTCGCCGAGCCCGTCTGGCTCGACTTCGCGATGTCCTGGACCGGCGCGAATCGGGTCGACGTGTAGTACTCGGTCAGCTTGTAGATGATGACCGACAGCGCGAGGCCGAACAACGTCGCCCAGAACAGCCGCCAGTCGTTGCAGTAGAGCTTCGCGACCAGCGCGAAGCCGACGGCGGACAGGGCCGCCGAGGTCATGAAGCCGCGGGTGATCGGCTGCATGGCGTCCTCGTTGTCGTCCTTCGCGCGCACCAGGTAGATGCCGATGATCGACGTGATCACGCCGATGGCGCGCACCGCCAGCGGGAAGATGATCCACTTCACCGCCGTCTCGGTGTGCGTGCCCGCGTAGGCCAGGGCGAGAATCATCGACGCGACCAGCGTGACCTCGTACGACTCGAACAGGTCCGCCGCCATCCCCGCGCAGTCCCCGACGTTGTCCCCCACGTTGTCCGCAATCACCGCCGCGTTGCGCGGGTCATCCTCGGGGATGCCGGCCTCCACCTTCCCCACGAGATCGGCCCCCACGTCGGCCGCCTTCGTGTAGATCCCCCCGCCGACCCGCATGAACAGCGCCAGCAGGCAGCCGCCGAACCCAAACCCCAGCAGAACCTCGGTCGCGTGCTGCTTGTAGATCAGGAAGATCGCCGTCGCTCCGATCAACCCCATCCCCACCGTGAACATCCCGGCCACGCCGCCCGACTTGAAGGCGACGTTGATCGCCTCCTTCGAGCTGGTCCGTGCCGCCGCCGTGGTGCGCACGTTCCCCCGAACCGCCAGCGTCATCCCCATGTACCCCGTGACGCCGGAGGCCAGGCACCCCAGCAGGAACGCGATCGGGCGCCCGACCTGAATGGCCAGCGGCTCCCCCTTGGCGCTGAAGAACAGCGCGATGAACAGCAACACGACCAGCAGGCTGATCGTCCTGAACTGGCGACTGAGGTACGCCATCGCCCCCTGCTCGATCAGCCCCGCGACCTCCTGCATCTTCTCAGTGCCCGGATCCTCGTTGCCGACCTTGCTGCGCAGGTACCACGCATACAGCAGGCCGATCACGCCCACCACGAGGATGCCGATGCCGATCTCCGTCCCGTGCAACTCCTTGAACGCCACGTCAAACGCTTCCACGACGGTCTCCTCCTACAGGTTGCTGCAAGCGCCCCGGGCCCACGCGGCCCCGGCGGACGCCCGCACTCATCAGGCCCGGACTTCATGATCCGAGCCTAAGGGTCTGTCCTGAGACGCAAGGTGGGCCGGCGGGACTGTCCCCTCTCGGCGGTGGCGTTTCAGGACAGGCTCCATGGGAACCAAGCCACGTGCCACCGCGCGCCACACTCAGCCCACCGCGCCGAAGACTATCACAATCCCCTTGAGGGCGCAAGTCGGGCGAACGAGCGGCAATCCGGAGTCCGGAGTCCACAGTCCGAAATCCCCCGCACAAGCCCCGGCGCCGAGGGTGACTGCCGACATGACGCGACCCGGCGGCCGCCCCGCGCTCAGGCCGCCGCCGGCTCCGCAGCCGACTCACCCTCCTTCCAGTGCAGGAAGAGCACGCGCACCACCGCCGCGATGGGCACGGCCACGAACATGCCTGTGATGCCCAGGAACTCCCCGCCGATCAACAGCGATACGATGACCACCACCGGGTGGAGCGCCGACTCGAGGCCGATCACCTTCGGCATGATCAGCTTGCTCTCCACGAAGTGCATGATCGCGAACACCGCCAGCGCGATGACTGCAGCCCGGCCATCCACCTGGATCCACGCGATCGCTACGATCGGCACCGCGGTGACCATCGGCCCAATGACGGGGATGGCGCGCGCCAGCCCCGCCAGGATCCCCAGCGTCAGGAACACCCGAACGCCCAGCAGGTACAGGGCCGTCGAGGTTACGATGGCCGCAATGAGACACAGGATCAGTTGACCGCGCACGTAGCCTTCCATCGTCCGGTTGACGTCGGCCAGGACCATCCGGGCCCGAGGATGCCACCGATCCGGGAGGATCCTCAGGAATCCGGCGCGCAGCTGGTCCGCATCCAGCACGAAGTAGTACGCCAGGACCGGCACCAGCAGCGCCTCGACAATGTACCAGCCGCGGAGGACGGCGCCGACCGCAAAGGCCCCGGCGTACTCCACGACGCTGCCGGCCACGGCCTGGGCGCGCGCGGTGATGAACTCCTCGATCTCGGGCGGCACGGCGGCTGCGTACGCGCTCATCAGCCGCCGGAGCTGCCCCGGGGCATCCTCCAGCCACGTTTCGACCAGTCCGTACAGCCGCCCCGTCTCCCGCACGATCGGGTCGGCGGTGAGGAAGACGAGGCAAGCCAGCGCGAAGGCCAGCAACACGAACACCAGCAACGCCGCCGCCGCCCGGCCAAACCGCGTCCCGCAGAAGGGCCGCAGAGCGCAGAACCCATCCACGAGCGGCAGCACCACGTAGGCCAACACGATCGCCAGCAGCACCGTCACACCCACGGCACGCAGGCGCTCCAGAATGAAGGCGACCGCCGGCGTACCCCGGAACACCAGGTACGCGATCGCGCTGGCCTTTAGCAGCGC
>VGFB01000771.1 GCA_016869015.1 Armatimonadota bacterium | reverse complement strand
CGTGACCGTGTTCGTCTACTTCCCCCTCGCCATTCTCTACCATGGCGTGCGCGTGCCCCTGCGGCCCGCGTCCGAGGCCTTGTGTGGGCTCATCGCGCTTGGCGTCTGGCTGGGGATCACCGGCATCGAGGGCCGCACCAACGCCGCGCTGGCCGGGCCGGCCCGGGGAACGGCGCTGCTGGTGGCCTGTCTGTTTTTCGGCATGCTGGCGTCGCGAGTTATGCGCGACCGTAATGTCCTCGTACCCGCCTGCATCATCGCCGCGTTGGCGGACCTGGCCTCCGTGGGCTGGGGCTTCACCGGCCACGCGCTGCGGGAGACCCCGGAGCTGGTCAGCAAGCTGTCCGTCGCCGTCCCCGCCCTGGCGCCGCAAGCCGCTGCCGCGGCCGGCAAGTACCCGATCCTGGCGACGATGGGCGTCGGCGACCTCTTCTTCATCGCCCTCTTCTTCGCGGCGGGTGCTCGGTTCGGGCTTCCGCTTCGGCGCACGTTCTGCTTTGTGTTCCCTCTCGTGGCCCTGGCCATGGGCCTCACGATCTCAGACGTACTGCCCTGGCAGGGCATTCCCGGTCTGCCCTTCATTGCCGTGGGCTTCCTCGCCGCCAACGCGCGCAGCTTCAGCTTCTCCCGCGAGGAGTGGCGGGCGATGGGAGTTGTGGGCCTCGCGCTTCTGGTGCTGGCCGTGGTGCTGTTCCTCGTCTGGCGCGTGCCAGGCGCTTCCTGACCCCCGGTCGCCGTTCCGTGCCCCCGCTGCTCGAAGGTGCCGCGTTCCCCGCTCGGTCTTGCCGTCTGCGTGCCCTCTTCGGCGTCTTCGTAGGCGGCGTCCCTCGCCGTTCCTGCCTCGGGTAGGTCTCCTCGGTGTCCCCAGCGAACCCCCGCTGCAGCGTGCCATTCCCGCTGCTCAGGAGCCATCGATGGTTAAGTTCATCGCCAGGATCGACGCGAAGCCCGGGCAGGAGGGCCTCGTGTCCGCGGCTCTTCGGGAGCTCGCCGGGCCCAGCCGCGCCGAGGCCGGATGCCTGCAATACGTCCCGTGCCGTTCGCGGGAGGACGCGACGAAGCTGCTGGTGCTGGAGGAGTGGGAGAGCCAGGAGGCCCTCGACGCCCACATGGAGACGCCCCACTTCCACGCCTTCCTGGTGGCAGCCGGTGAGGCGCTGGCCGGGCCCCCGCAGCTCGAGTTCGTGGAGCCGCTCTGACCCGCAGACCGCGCCTTTGCCGTTCCATTGACGTTCACCGGGGCCGCCGCCGGACCTCGGCGCGCATCACACTCCTTCCCCATGGGGGGCTCCCATGAACACGAGCGTCCGGTCACTGTCCCTGGCCGCCAGCCTCCTTGCCGGCTGCATCGCCCAGGCCGACGCTCCCGGCTTGTTGGCCCACTGGCCCTTCGACGGATCGCTCCAAGATGCGAGCGAGCACGGCCGAGTGGCGACGGGCGAGCCGGCCGGGTACGCCCCCGGCCACGCCGGGGAGGCTCTCGAGTGCCGCTGGCGCCCGATCACCGTCCCGAGCGCGTCCGATCTGCAGCTATCCCCCGGCCTGACCCTCGATTGCTGGGTCTACTGGGACGAGCAGCCCGACGGCCACCAGCAGATCGTGCACAAGGACGGTGAGTACCAGCTCCGCGTCGACGCGCCCAGCGAAGGCGGCCGTTTCGCCTTCTTCGTGTACCTCGATCAGTGGGAGCCCCGGGTCTGTGGCCCGCAGCCCAAGCCCGGAACCTGGTACCACGTCGTCGCCTCGTGGAGCGGCACCGAGACGTGCCTGGAGGTGAACGGGGAGCGTTACACGAGCCGTCGAATGGGCAACCTCGCACCGACGAGGAACCCCGTGCTGATTGGGAACATCTCCGGGAGGCTTGATGAGCTGATCATCTCGAACCCCAATCAGGCGCGCGCCCGAGAGCTGCGGGCGCTGATGGAGGCCGTTCCGGCAGAGGTCCGCTCGACGGACGACCACCTTGACGGCTCGCGGGGCTGGCGCGAGTGGGTCGCCTCCTCCGGCGCCGAGATCACCGGCCGCGGCGAGCAGCTCGCCGCCCGCTTGACGGGCCGCCTGGGCGCCGTCGCGCACCCGGCCCTCGATGTGGACCTGACGGGCAAGCCGCTCCTGAGCGTGGAGCTCGATGCACCCGGGGCCGAGACGGCCACGGTCAGCTTCATCACCGACCAGGGCGAGGGCTCGGTCGCCTTCCCGCTGTGGAGCGAGGGGCGGACCTCGTACGCCAACCTCGCGGCACTGCCCGAGTGGAGCGGGCGGCTGAAGCTGCTCGCCTTCTCCTTCCCGGACGCGCGGCCGGAGCGCGTCTCCCTGCGCGGCGTGTGGGTTTCCAGCCGACCGGAGGGCCGCCCCTACCTGTACATCCGCAGTCTCGCGCCCGGCCGGGCGATTCTGCGCGCCGGGCGGGAGGAGACCGTCATCGCCGTTGTCCGGAACCTGGGCCGGGCGACGCCGGACGTCGCCGTGACCCTCGACGCGCCGACGACCATGTCGATCCTCGATGAGCGGGCCCAACGGGTCGGCGACCTCGACAACGATGGCACGGCGAAGGTGACGTGGCGGGTCCGCGCCGAGAAGCCCGGCGCGGCGACCTTCTCCGCCGTCGTCTCGGCCCCCGAGGCCGCCGCCGGCGAGAAGAAGCTCGTCTGCCGCTTCACGCCCCCCCTCAACCTGCCGCCGGCCGACTACGTGCCGGAGCCCAGGCCCGCTGCCTCGCCCTATCTCACGCTCATGCACTACTGCCCCCTCTGGAAGGAAGGCACGCACTACGGGTGGGAGAAGATCGAGGGCTGGCCCGAGCGCCGTCCGGCCATCGGCTTCTACGACGAGGGTACGCCCGAGGTGGCCGACTGGCACATCAAATACGCCCTGGAGCACGGCATCCAGGGCTTCATCTACTGCTGGTACCGCTCGAACCTGGAGCCCAAGATCACCCAGAACCTCGGCCATGCGATCCACGATGGGTTGATGCGGGCTCGCTACCGCGACCGCTTCAGGTTCGCCATCATGTGGGAGAACGGCTGCGGCGCCGGCTGCACCGGCCCCGAGGACGTGCTCGACAACCTGCTCCCCTTCTGGATCGAGAACTACTTCAGCCATCCCTCCTATGTCCGCATCGACGGGAAGCCGCTCCTCGTGATCTGGGTGCCCAGCAAGCTCACGGCCGAGGCGGGCGGGGAGGAGCAGACCCGCAAGCTCCTCGACGAGATGCGGACCCGCTGTCGCGAGGCGGGCCTGGGCGGTCTGTGGGTCGTCGGGTGCGTCGGCAGCGCCGACAGGATCATGCTCGAGCGCATGGCCCGCGAGGGCTGGGATGCCAG
>VGFB01000770.1 GCA_016869015.1 Armatimonadota bacterium | reverse complement strand
GAGAGGGCGGCGGGGGCCGATACGGCAGAGGCGGCCTTGCAGCTGGTCGGGTTGGTGCAGGGACGGGACCTCGCCTTGGTGGATGCGGCGTCCGCCCTGGATGAATCGGGTCTTGACGTGGCCGAGAGATATGTGGACAATCTGACCGTAAGCGCTGAGGGCCACGCCGCCATCGCCGAGGCCATCGTTGCACTATTCCGCTGAAGCACGGAACGCCGCCGAGCACCGCAGCAGGAGGGGTCCGAGGCATGAGTGTTGGACGCGTCCTCGCCGTCATCATCCTGGCCGCCGCCATCCTGTTCCCCGGCGTCGAGTTGATCCGCTTCCTGTTCTCCGACACCCTGGGCCTGTACCAGGAGATGAGCCTCACCGACTGCCTGCTGTTCTTCGTGATCGTGCTGCTCTGTGCGCTGTTGCTGCAGCGGCGGACGCCCGAGGAGCCCCACCTTCGGGCGGTCGGGCAGAAGGTCGAGCCGCCCCCGACACGCCCGGCCGAGAGGTCGCGCCGATCGGCGTCGCGACCCGCACCCGAGCCCTCGCCCCCACCGCGGCCCGACGCACGGCCTCGGCCCCGCGAGGGCCGCTGAGACACCGGCTGCGCACCCGCTGAAGGGGACCCACCGTGCGAGCGGGCGAGCTTGAGCACTACTTCTCGCCTCAACCGAGTAGCCCATCGGCTGAGGACGAGTTCACGGTTGCCGTGCACGGCCGGCAGTTCCGCTTCCGCACCGACGCCGGAGTGTTCTCCCACCGGTTCCTGGACCGCGGCACGCGTCTGCTGCTGAGGAGCCTGCCGCTGCCGTTGGAGGGCGAGGTCCTGGACTGGGGGGCGGGCTACGGGCCGATCGGGGTCGTGGTCGCGGCCTTCAGCCCCGGCGCCCGGGTCACCATGGTGGAGATCAACGCACGCGCGGCTGCCCTGGCTCAGGGGAACGCGGAGCGGAACCAGGCGCCGAACGTCGAGGTCCTCGTCGGGGACGCCGTGGAGGTCCTGGGTGACCGGCGGTACGACGCCGTCCTCACGAACCCGCCGATCCATGCCGGCAAGAGCGCGGTGACGGCTCTGATCCGCGATGCCCGGGAGCGGCTGCGGCCGGGGGGCGAGCTGCGAATGGTCGTTCGCACGCAAGATGGCGCGAAGTCCTACCACCGCCTGCTAAGCGAGCTCTTCGACGAGGTGGTCCTGGAGGACATCCGCGGCGGGTACCGGGTCCTCTGCGCCCGGGTCGCCCCAGGGCCGTAGCCGGGGGTGCATTTGACAATCGGACGTTGGCGGGTATAATGCCCGCGATTCCCGCAGAGCCAGGCGCGCAGAGCCGGCGACCTCATGCACCTGTTCTTCCGCTTCCTCCGCTTCGTCCGTCCCTATCGGTGGCGTCTGCTGTGGGCGCTGTTCCTGGTCTTCGTCAGCCACGGGCTCACGATGCCCATCCCGTGGATCACGAAGGTCCTGATCGACCGCGTGCCGGCCTGGGCAGGGGGCACCGTGGAGGCCCAGGCCGCCGGACGAGCGGAACTGCGGCAGCTGTTGTTCGTGATCGTGGGCGGCGTGCTGGTGCTGCACGTGCTGAACGCGATCATGGCGTACGTGCGGGCCATGGCCCTGACGTTCATCGGGAACCGCGTGCTGTTCGATGTGCGCTCGGCGGTGTACCGGCACCTGCAGCGTCTGTCGATGCGCTACTACGAGTCGCGCTCGACGGGACACATCATGGCGCGGGTGCTGTACGATGTGGACGCCGTGCAGGCGATTCTGTCGGGCGGCCTGGTGGACATGCTGTCCAACGTCATCGTGGTGACGGTCGTCATCCCCGTCCTCTTCGTGGTCAATGCCAAGCTGGCGCTGCTGTCGATGTGCTTCGTGCCGCTGTACGTGGCGAACTTCCTGCTGCTGCGGCGGCAGATTCGGCATGCTGCGGTAGAGGTTCGCGACCAGTACTCGGAGGTGTACGCCACGCTGCACGAGAGCGTGAGCGGCGTGAAGGTCGTGAAGTCGTTCGTGCGGGAGCGCCACGAGGCGCGGCGGTTCGCGCGGGAGCTGCGGGAGCAGGTGAAGCTGGGGATGCGCAGCGCGCGGTGGAACACGCTGCTGGGCGTGAACGCCGGCCTGATCACCAATGTGGCCTGGCTGGTCGTGCTGTACATCGGCGGCCGGATGGTGCTGCGCGCCACGCACCCCAGCCCGGACGCCATGACCTACGGCGACCTCCTGGCATACTTGGGCTATCAGGGGATGCTGTTCGGGCCGGTCATCTCGCTCGTAACGATCAACGCGACGATCCAGAACGTGATGGCGGCGGTCGAGCGGATCATGGACACGCTCGACACCGTGCCGGACATCAAGGACAAGCCGACCGCCAAGAGCCCGGCGTACATCGAGGGGAAGGTCGAGTTCCGGAGGGCGGACTTCGCCTACGAGCCGGGTCAACCGGTGCTGGAGGACATCACGTTCGTCGCCGAGCCGGGCAAGATGGTCGCCCTCGTGGGCCCCTCCGGAGGCGGCAAGAGCACGCTGGTCAACCTCATCCCCCGCTTCTACGACCCGACGAGCGGGGAGGTGCTGGTCGACGACATCGACCTGCGGGACATGCGGGGGTCCACGCTGCGGCGCAACATCGGGATGGTGCTGCAGGAGACGTTCCTGTTCCACGGGACGCTGCGGGAGAACATCAAGTACGGCAAGCCCGAGGCGACCGACGAGGAAGTCCTGCAGGCGGCCATCGCCGCGAACGCCCACGACTTCATCATGGAGTTCCCCGACGGCTATGAGACCGAAGTGGGGGAGAGGGGCGTGCGCCTCTCCGGGGGGCAGCGCCAGCGGATCAGCATCGCCCGGGCCATCCTGCGCAACCCGCGCATCCTGATCCTCGACGAGGCCACCAGCGCGCTGGATTCCGAATCGGAGTTCCTGATCCAGCAGGCGCTCGGCGAGCTGATGAAGGGCCGCACCTCCTTCGTGATCGCGCACCGCCTGTCGACCGTCATGAACGCCGACCTGATCCTGGTGCTGGACGAGGGGCGCATCGTGGAGCGCGGGGTGCACGCCGAGCTCGCCACCAAGCCCGACGGGCTCTACGCCCACCTGTGCGAGATCCAGTTCAAGCGCGCCGAGGAGAAGCTGAAGGAGTACCAGGCCCAGGTCGACGCGAAGAAGCAGTAGCGGCGACGCGACTTCGGCCACACAGGTTGCGGACGATGCACATCGTTGCGCTCACCGAGTTCCGGCGACTGATGAGGAGCGGCAAGCTGCTGGTGCTCATCGCCCTCACGCTGCTGCTGGGGCTGCTGACGGCGGTGGGGACGGTCTGGTGGTGGGCGAACGATCTG
>VGFB01000769.1 GCA_016869015.1 Armatimonadota bacterium | reverse complement strand
AGTCCGGCTGCTCGCGGACCTGCAGTTCGGAGACGCTGATCGTGGACTGTCGAGGGACGATCTCCCCATACTCGCCCGGCATGAACCAACGCACCCCCAGGCGCCCCAGGAGATCGTAGACCGCATACTCGGTCCCGTGGTACGGCCCCTCATCGTTGCCGGCCAGCACGAGGCGATCGCCCCGGCACACGACAACATACCCCTCCTCCCGGCGGGCGTTGGTCAGGCCGGAGGGGATCGGCACGGCGAGGCGTTGCGTCAGGCGGCTCTTCCCGACGAGGATGAGAGCTCCGGCGGGGCTCTCGGCATCCGTGACGACAAGCAGCCGCGCGCCGGACATCCTCTCAAGGTACGTCCGAAGCTCCTCGGCAGCGGCCGCGACCTTCGGCCCGGGGTCCTCAGCCGTCACGATGGTCGCGACCGGTTGCCCCTCCTGCACGACGACCATCGACGCAGCCCTGACCGAGGACGGGAGCATGGCGGGGACGACGACCGTGGCCCACGTGACGCAGCCCAGACATGCCGACGTCCGCATTGCGCATCCCTCCCGGAGAGTCTACAGGACGGGCCTCCCCGCCACGGTGGCCTCCACGATGACCTCCACGAGCATCTCGTCGCCCTCCGCGGTGAAGGCGCGGCGCTCACGCACCAGGTGCCGCACGTCGCGGGAGTCCGTACCGGCCCGCAGGGCGCGTTCGAGGGCCAGGGAGGCCGTGTGCTCCTTGGCGGACTCAATCGCCGAGAGGAGGTCCTCATACTCGTCGCGTCCGACGCGGCTATGGACCACGTAGTTCACGATCTCCCCGGGGCGAACCACCGCCCGCTCGCGGACGACCACCTCGCTGGTGATGGCGCCGATGGCGTTGGCCACATCGGCGTGCTCGGGGATGACGACCTCGGCGCCCAGGTGCGCGGCGACGGCCGGGAAGAACGGCTCGACGGGAGCGCCAATGGCGACGATGGGGCGAGTGTAGTTGAGGGTGGCTCGAAGCCGCCCGTTGCCCTCGAAGGCGCTGCGCAGCAGCGGCGGCCAGGCCGCCGGATCGTCCGGGCAGGCGCCGGGCAACTCCTTGTTGATGATCTGCCCGGCGAGGCGCTCCACGATCCCCCGCCGAACCCGCGCGATCATCTCCCCCGGTGACGCGCCGTAGAGGACAGAGAAGACGTGCAGGCCGTGTCCGGCGGCCTCGGCATCCCAGCGTCGGAACTCGCCCGTAACGTGCAGCAGATCGGTGGGGGTCAGGGCCGAACGCTGGATCACGCCGAGTTCCTCCAGCCGGGTGAAGCGGAGGAGCAGGGGCGAAACGAGCCCCAGGCGGCCGCTCAGGACGTTGCGCGACAGCGGGCCGTCCCGGAGGACGGCGATAGCGCGCGCCTCGAACGGATCGACGGGGCCCGCGTAGTCGGGGCGCCCCAACAGAAAGAAGTCGAGGACCCCGGGAGTTGCCCGTTCGAGCAGGAACGCCGGGTCGATGGCCAGCAGGCTGCGTTTCGCTTCCGCGTGGCGGCCGCACAGGTACGCCAGCGGAACCACACGGCGCGGGCCGATCAGAAGGCGGCGGTCCTCCGTGAAGCTCAAGTAGCTGTCGCCGCCGAGGCCGATGGTCGAGATGTCCGCGGCCTCCACGCTCGTGAGCCACCCGCCAACGCGCGCTCCGTCCGGGCTGACCGTCACCAACCCGTCCTCGACGAGGGCCGTGTCGGTCGTGGTCCCGCCCATGTCCAGCACGATGGCGTCCTGCAGGCCGGTCAGATGCTTCGCCCCCGAGACGCTGGCCGCCGGTCCGGAGAGGATCGTCTCGATGGGCCGTTCGAGCGCGACATCGCGGCTGATGAGCGACCCATCGCCCTTCACGATCATGAGGACCGCCTGCACGCCCCGACCGGCGAGGGATGCCTCGACGGACTCCACCAGCCGCGCCACCACCGGCAACAGCCGCGCGTTGAGGATGGCTGTGTTCGCCCGACTCACGTAGTTCAGCCGCGTGGACAACTCGTGCCCGCAGACAATGGGCAGGTCGGACCGCTCGCGGATGATCTGCTTCACGATGAGCTCGTGGGCAGGGTTCGCGACGCTCGCGTAGCCCGACACCGCGAAGGCGTCCACCCCGGCGCCCAGCAGCTCATCGACCACGCGCTCAATCTCGTCCCGGTCCGGCGGCTCGAGCTCGACGCCGGTGATGCTCATGGCGCCGGACACGATCCGCAGCGGCTGCCAATCGATGGCCGGGGCCGCCCCAACCGCACTACACATGATGATCGCGCCCGGTCGCCCGCCTTTGCCCTCGACAATGGAGTTGGTCGCCAGGGTCGTCGAGAGCGCCGCCACGGCGCACGCCGGGAGCAGATCAAGGCTCGCAAGCCCGTCCAGCGCCTCATTGATCCCCTGCAGGAGGTCGTGGTGGGTGGTGAGGGCCTTCGCCTTCGCCAGCACCCGCCCGCTCTTCAGATCGTAGACCACGCTGTCCGTATACGTCCCGCCGGCGTCGATGCCCAGGCCGAGAGCGGCAGGTGAGCGGTGACCGGTAACCGGTGACCGGCTACCGGCCACCGGCACCCGATCACCGGTCACCGGTAACCGCTCACCTGCCGCCTGCCTCACGTCCACGGCGGCCAGGAGGCGCTCGTCGCCGGTCAGCATGGAGCGCTGTCCGGGCTGCAGCACCAGGACGCGGTCGTCGTCCCAGCGCCCGCCGAGCACGTCGGCCAGGAGCGCCGCGCTGCCCTCCAGCCGCTCGTAGCGCCACCCGAAGTCCGCGGCCATCTGCCGGGCATAGCGTTCGTACCGGTCGGGCTCGCCCGCCCCGGTGTCGATGAAGGCCGCCCGGGTGTAGTTGCGCTTCCAACTGTCGTGGAAGTAGATGATGTACTCCGCATTCGCCTCGCCGTACTTCTCGGCCAACGCGGGGAAACGGCCATCCTGGCGCACATCTTCGGTCCGGACGCTCTTCCGCTCATCGGCGGCGCCCAGACTCCTGTTCTCGTACCAGCCGGGCGTGGTGTAGAAGGTGCCCGGGTGTCTCGCGAACTGCCGCCGATACTCCTCGCGGCTGCCCAGGAAGAGCGTCATGCAGTCGTGGACGCGAGGAATCACCACCGGGCAGTCGCGCGCGACGAGACCCGACGTTCCGCGTCCGCAGAGCCCATAGCCCAGCACGATCGCATCGCAGCCCCGGCCGACGGCCTCCTCGATCGCCGCTTGGGTCTGCTCCCGCAAGGCGTTCGGCACGCTGTGCAGGCCGGCATCGAGGAGGACAAGGTCGATCTGATGAGGGCTTTCGGCGATGAGTTGGGCCAGCTCGGGCTGGAAGACTCCGCAGGCGACGA
>VGFB01000768.1 GCA_016869015.1 Armatimonadota bacterium | reverse complement strand
GAGCCGGCTGGACTGGTGAGCGCGTGCCGCAATCCGACCGGGCTCCGCGCTTCCCCGCTCGGAACACACCCCCGGCGGTGTCAGAACTCACCCCGGACTGCCACCGTCTCGGCGGCACGCCGTTGCCGCGCTCCGCCCCTCACCCCTCAACCAGCACGCACCCCAACGCCGGCACGCTCACACCCGCCCTTCCCTCGTTCAGCCCGACTTCGCCCCTCTCGACCTCCCGACCGTACACATGCACCGACACTCGCGGTCGCAGGCGCGCGTCCTTCACCGTAACCGTCTGCGCCTCGGTCGTCCAGTTCGCCAACGCCACGGCGAGCCGTCCGTCGGGGGCCTGCCACGCCGCGTGAGCGAGCGCGGGCACCGCATACCGCCGCCCCGCGCGCTCCCACTCGATCGCTGGCAGCCCCTCCAGCTCCGCCGGCCGCTGCATCCGCCCGTAGACCAGGAAGTCCCGTCCCGCGCCCCGCCGGAGGGCGGTCACGGTGCGGATCATCTCCAGCGCGTCCTCGTTGCTGCCGACCTTGGGCTCCCACTCGGCCCAGTTGAACGTCTCGCGGTTCAGCAGCTCCCCATCGCCCGTCAGCACCGCCCCGGGGATCTCACCCAGCACGCCGTTCCAGGCGTTGCGGATCGGTAGGGCATACGGCTCGCCGCCCGTGCTCATCATCCCGTGGAGGATGCTGCACTCGTGGTAGAGGTAGCGGTACAGCGGGACGAAATCGGCCAGGCCGCTGCCCGGCGGGCTGACCCGCACATCGCTCTGCTGGAAGAGCTGCAGGCAGGTCTCGTTGCAGGGGTTCTCCGTGGACTGGATGACGGCGCTCTCGCCGGCCTCCTCGGCAAGGCGCCGGAAGTCGGCGATCATCCGCTCCATTGCGGCGGCCATCCACTTGCCCGGGACCGCGGGGTGCCCGTGTTCGGCGCTGAAGCAGGGGAAGGTGGCCGCGTTGCAGTTCTGGTCGAAGTACTGGATCGACTCCATCCCCCAGCCGATCAACCGCCGGACGAAGTCGACCGCAATCTCCCGCGTCTGCTCGGCGGCCATGCAGCAGATGTAACTTGGCCGCCAGTTCGCGTCCCAGTGCTCGGCCCACAGCTCCCCGTCCGCGCGACGGCACGCGCCCTGCTCGCCTCGGTGCGCCTCGAAGTACGCCTGGCCCTCGTAGCCGTTGAACAGGTGCCGCGTGACCCACCGGGTCCCGTTGCAGAAGGAGCCGACGTGCCAGCCGCGCTCACGGGCCTGCGCGATGAACCCCGCGAGCGACCCGTCGCCCCCCACCGGAGGGAAGCAGTCGGGGTAGACCCACGGCCCGCCGCGCTCCCAGGACATCAGCACGGCCGTCAGGGGCGCCTCGACGCGGTCGGCCACGCCCTGCAGCAGCGGGAGGCACCTCTCGTAGGGCAGGAACTCCTCGATGGCCGGCGCCGGTCCGTCATCCACGTAGCCCTGCAGGCGGATGGTGATGTGCGGGGGCGAGTCGAGCAGCCACTGGGGCACATCGGTCCGCCGCGTCAGCGGCGTGGCCCACTTCTGCCGCAGGGTCCACTCGCGGTACAGGTCCGCCGCGTCGTACCAGTCGCCCTCGAAGGTCCCCAGCACGACCTCGTACTCCAGCGTCCGCTCGCCCGGGCTCGGCCAGTCCCCCACGTGCGCGATCCCCAGCCGAACCCCCGGCTCGCGCCGCACTGCGCCGAGCAGCTTCACGTTGGCCTCGGTGTCCTCGCAGGCGAGGTACACTCCGCCCTGGGGCCGGCAGCACGCGAGGAACTGCGCGAAGTAGCGGCCGGGGTAGTGCGGCGAGTTGCCGTTCTCCGGGATCAGCTGCCACCGACGCGGCTCGTCGACCGGAAGCGCCTGCAGCGCCGCGCCCTCGATCAGGTGACCCCCATGTGACGCCGGCAGCAGCACCTTCGCGTCCTCACCCGCCGGGACCACAACGAACGGGAACTGCACATCCACCAGCCGCACGCCGGCTCCGTTGCGCACCCGGCAGGTCCAGCGACTGAACCGATCCTCCGCCGAGGCCCGCACGCTCAGCTCGACGTCGAGGTCCAGGCCGCCCACGCGGCGGAACGCGATCGTCAACCGACGCTCCCCGCCCTCCTCAGTCACCGACACCTCCGGCGGCTCCGCCTCGTGCGAGTCGACTTGCACGAAAGCGCCGCTCGCGTCCAGGTACTGAAGCGCGAGCGCCGGATGCTCCGGAGCCGAGGCCAGGAGTTCGATGTCGAGTCGCCGCAGCGACCGGAGCGAGACGAGTCTGCCTGAGCCCGGATCGAAGCTCAGCCGGTCAACGGCGGTGTGCAGGACAGGCCTCTCCACCATGGCCCGGGGGTCTCCTTGGTGTCCGGGGGCTGCCGCGACGGCAGCGACGACGCGTAGAGCGCGGGGCGGCTCACTAGACCAGCGCCAGCAGGTCCATTGCGGCGGCGCAGATCCAGTGGACGATCCAGCAGCCCAGGGTCGAACGACTCCGGTAGGCGGTTACCCCCAGGGCGAGGCCGGCGATCACCGACGCCCAGACCTCGGCCTCGGGCTTGCGGAAGTGCATCATCACGAAGGGGATGAGCTGTACGACGATGGTGGCGGCCCCGAACTGCCTCCGAAAGCCGTGCAGCAGGAACCCGCGGAAGAAGAACTCCCACGCGAAGAAGTAGGCGCCGTAGGCGAGCTCCCAGGGAATCAGGAGCCAGTGGTTCTCGCGCGCCAGGGCGAACATGGGGTAGAACTGCCGAAACGCGGGGGTACGCGAGGCGATGGCGATGACCGGCAGCACGATCGCGAGATAGACGATCGCGTGCTTGCCCCAGAGCCGCCAATCGCCCAGGGCCAGACCGTAGTCCCGCACGCTCTCCCGCAGACCGAACCGGATCACGAGGATCGGAATGAGCAGCAGGCAGACCAGGTTCAGCCCGATCCACCCGAACTGCACCCAGTCATACCGCACGAGCTTCACGCGGTAGGCGAAGTCGGGGTGCGCCCACACGATCAGCAGCAACGCCACCGCCGAGACCCCGACCAGCCCCACCCCGCCCGACAGCGACTCGCGCAGCACCTGCAAAGACGCGCGGAGCTCGGACGGTTGGCGGGGCGGGGATTCGTCGGGCACGTCGGCCTCGGGTGGGGTTCCGGGTTGCGGGTTTCGGGTCTCGGGTTGCGAACTGCACTCAGGCGCCCGCACCCGCCGCCGGCGCCCCGAACTCGGAACTCGGAACCTGCAACTCGCAACCGCCGTCAGGCCTCCATCGACCAGCACTGGAGGCCGGTGAAGTCGAAGGTGAAGTCCAGGACGCGGCCGCCGGCTGCCTCGAGGGCGCGG
>VGFB01000767.1 GCA_016869015.1 Armatimonadota bacterium | reverse complement strand
TCCGCCGGGCAGGCGCCTCCGCATCAGGCGGTTCCGCCGCGGGCTCGGGAGGTTCCGCGGCCGGCGCCGAACGGCGGGCCGGGGGTGTCTCCACCGACCGGGGCGCCGTCTCGCGCACGTCGTCCAGCGACACCTCGATCGGTCCGTCCTCCGTCAGGACCGTCAGACGCTGCCGCAGGACGTCAATGCCCTTGACCTCGCCTCGTCCTTGCGGCGTGAGGACCTGAGTTCCAACCGCGGGGAGCTTCCCGCGCGCTTCGCGGTACTGCTCGTGTTCATAGCGCAGACAGCACATCAGCCGGCCGCACTGCCCGCTGATCTTGGTCGGGTTCAGCGCGATATCCTGGTCCTTGGCCATGCGGATGGTGACCGGGTGGAAGTTGCGCAGGAAGGCCGCGCAACAGAGGTGCCGGCCACAGGGCCCGAGACCGCCGAGGATCTTGGCCTGATCGCGAACGCCGATCTGTCGGACCTCAATCTCGCTGTCGTAGATCTCCTTGAGCCGTCGCTGCAAGTCCTGGAAGTTCGTGTTCTCGTCGGACGCGAAGCTGAAGGTGATGCGGGTGCCGTCGAAGGCGTACTCGACATCGACCAGCTTCACGACCTGCCCCGTCTGCCGCAGGAGGCGCTGGCAGACGCGGCGGGCCTCCTCTTCCCGGTGGCGGTTCTCGTCGCCCCGCAGGATGTCGGCCTCGGTGGCGCGGCGGAGGATCGGCTTGAGCTTCCCCTTCGCGCGCTCGCCCTGCGGCGCCGTGGAGATGACCTCGGCCAGCTCGCGCCCCCGGGAGGTCTCGGCGATGACGCGCTCCCCCGCCTGCAGGTTGAGGCCGCGGGCCGAGAAGTAGTATACCTTGCCCGTTGGCTTGAAGCAAACACCGACAACGTCGCCCATCCGGCTCCACCCTTCACCCAGCCAGCGCGGCCGGAGTCTTGGTTCGCTGCGACGCGCGTCCGGCGGGGGCCGTGCTGCGGTTCGCCAGAACGCCCGTGAGATCATCCATCGCCTCGAAGGTGCGCTCCGGCGTCGCCGGATCATAGGCGAACGAGATCTCCAGCGCCTCAAACGTGGCCCTGGGCAGCCTGCGGACGCCCCGATCGGAGCGCATGACGCCCGACGGCCGGTAGATCTGAGCGAGCTGGTCGCGCTCTCGCACGGACAGCCTGTGGGTCTTGCGGAGGCGGACGACCACCTTACCGGCCTGCGGCGCAATGGCCTCGATGCCCACTTCACGGCACGCCAGCTTCAGCCGGACCAGTCGCACCAGGGCGACAACCGGCTCCGGAGGGGCTCCGAAGCGGTCGCGGAGCTCCTCCGCGACCGCTTCGAGCTCCTCGATCGACTTCACGGCCGCGAGGCGCCGATAGAGCGAGATGCGCTGGCGCTCGTCGGGCACGTAGGTCCCCGGTATGACGGCCTCCACGGGCAGGTCAACCGTCGGCTCATCCTCCACCGCCACCGGCTCCTCGCCCTTCAACGTCCGTACCGCCTCGCCGAGCATCGTGAGGTACATCTCCAGGCCTACGGCTTCGAGGTGCCCGCTCTGCTCAGGTCCCAGCAGGTTGCCCGCCCCCCGGATTTCCAGGTCCCGCATGGCGATCTTGAAGCCGCTGCCGAGTTCGGTGAACTCGGCCAGAGCCTCCAGGCGGGCCTCCGCGGCGGGCGTCATGCGGTCGGGGTAGCGGTAGAGGAGGTAGGCGTAGGCCTGGCGGTCCGAGCGCCCGACGCGGCCCCGCAGCTGGTAGAGCTGCGCCAACCCCAGTCGGTTGGCATCATCTACAATGATGGTGTTGACGTTCGGGATGTCCAGGCCGCTCTCCACGATCGTCGTGCAGACCAGAACGTCGAAGTCGTGAGCATAGAAGGCCATCATCGCGTGCTCGAGCTGGTCTTCCTCCAGCTGGCCGTGCCCCACCGCGATGCGAGCCTGCGGCACCAGTTGTTGCACGTGAGCGGCGATGTGCCGGATGGAGCGGACGCGGTTGTGGACATAGTAGACCTGTCCGCCGCGCTCGAGCTCACGCAAGACCGCCTGGCGCACCACCTCATCGTCGTACTCCTGCACCGCGGTGCGGATGGGGAGGCGCCCGGCCGGAGGGTCGTTGATGACGCTGATGTCGCGGATCGCCGAGAGCGCCATGTGCATCGTGCGGGGGATCGGCGTGGCCGTCAACGTCAGCACGTCGACCGTGGTCCGCAGATGCTTCAGGCGCTCCTTCTGACGCACGCCGAAGCGCTGCTCCTCGTCGATGACGACGAGCCCGAGGTCTTTGAAGGCCATATCGGAGTTCAGCAGCCGGTGCGTGCCGATGATGATGTCGACGGTTCCGCCCTTTAGACCCTCGACGATCCTCTGCTGCTCCGGGGCGGAGCGGAAACGAGACAGCACCTCGATCGTCACCGGATACGCGCCCAACCGCTCGCGAAAGGTGTTGACATGCTGCTGCGCGAGGACGGTGGTCGGCACGAGCACGGCGACCTGCTTGCCGTCCAGGACCGCCTTGAACGCGCCCCGGATGGCCACTTCCGTCTTCCCGAAGCCCACGTCCCCGCAGATCAGGCGGTCCATGGCCGTCGGGCGTTGCATGTCGGCCTTCACATCCTGGGCGGCGAGGTACTGGTCTGGGGTCTCCTCGAAGCGGAAGGAGGCCTCCATCTCGGCCAGCCAGGGCGAGTCGGGGCTGAAGGCATGTCCCGCCCCGTCCTCCCGCGCGCGGTAGAGCTTCAGCAGCTCGCGCGCCAGGAGGGCTGCGGAACGCCGGACCCGTTTCTTGGTCTGGCTCCAGCGGGCGCTCTGCAGCGCGTGGATGGCCGGGGCCTTCCCGTCGCCACCGACGTACTTCTGGATCCGGTCCATCTGCGTGACGGGAACGTAGATGCGGTCTTCCCCGGCGTACTGCAGCGTGAGGTACTCGCGCTCGATGCCGCCCACCGTCTGCCGACACGTGCCGGTGTACTTCGCGATGCCGTGGCTCACGTGCACCACGTGATCGCCGATCTCAAGGTCGGTGAGGGTGGTGACGGAGAAGCCGGGCCGGAACTTCTTGCTCTTGCCCCGGCGGATCTTCTGCCAGCCGTAGACTTCGTTCTCGGTGAGCACCACGAGATCGGCCGAGGGCAGCTTGAACCCGCCGCTCAGCCGGAGCTCGCCCACCGACACCCGCCCGGGGGCGATGTCAGGCGACCCCTCGCCGTTCAGGGGATGCACGTTGAGCAGGCGACGGCCCTGCAGCGCGGAGACGGTCTGCTCCGGGCGACTGCACGCCAGAACGATGCGCTGACGAGCGTGTTGCCACTTGCTCAGGCCCTCCGCCAGGAGCTCGAACTGCCCGGC
>VGFB01000766.1 GCA_016869015.1 Armatimonadota bacterium | reverse complement strand
AGCCGGACGGTACGGCTCGGGGTCTGGTGGGCCGGATCATCTCCCGCTTCGAGGGCGCCGGGTTCTCGATCGTGGCCCTGCGGCACACGACCCTCACGCGTGAGCTCGCGCGGCAGTTCTACGCCGAGCACGAGGGGAAGCCGTTCTTCGAGCCGCTCATCGAGTTCATGACCTCCGGGCCGGTGGCGCTGCTGGGGCTGGAGCGCGAGCAGGCCATCGAGCGCGCTCGTCAGCTGTGCGGGAAGACGAACCCTCTCGAGGCGTCGCCCGGCACGATCCGTGCCGACCACGGTCTAGACGGTCGCCACAACACGGTGCACGCCTCCGATTCGCCGGCCTCCGCTCGCCGGGAGCTGGCGCTCGTGTTGCCCGAGGCGCTGGAGGGCTAGCCGCAGGAGGGACGCCGATGGTTGCTCGGGACATCATGACCGCCGACGTAGTGACTCTCCGAGAGGACGCGACGGCCGCCGACGCCGCGACCTTGCTGCTGGGCAGCCTGCACGACGGTGTGCCGGTCGTGGGGGCGGAAGGGCAGGTGGTCGGCGTCGTGTCGTATGAGGAGCTGATCCGGCTCGCGCTGCCGGGGTACCTGGACCAGGTGGACCTCAGCTTCCTGCCGGCTTCCGCGGAGTTCTTCCCGGTGCAGGCGAACGCGGAGATCGGGCAGACCCCCGTCACATCACTGATGTGCCGCGAGAGCCACTTGGTGGTGGGGCCGGACGAACCGGTCGCGGAGGTCGCGCGGCTGATGCTCAGCAGGGGCGTGCGACGGGTCGTCGTCGTGGAGGGAGGCCGTCTGGTAGGGATCATCGGCCAAGGCGACATTGTGCGGGCACTCGTGGCGCCGCTGGTGCAGCCCAACACGGAGTAGGGTAATGACGAGCTTGCAGTGGCTGGCGGTTGGGATCTTCCTGATCGCCTACGTCATGATCGCGTCCGAACGGGTGCACAAGAGCGTGGCGTCGCTGACGGGCGCCACCGCGATGCTGCTCGTCGGGCTGCTGAGCCAGGAGGAGGCGTTCCACGGAACCGAGGCGGTGCGCGGGGTCGACTGGAACACGATCCTGCTCCTCGTCGGGATGATGATCGTGGTGGCGATCACGAAGGAGACCGGCGTTTTCGAGTGGATGGCGCTGAAGTCGGCGAAGGTCGCCCACGGACGGCCGATGCCGCTCCTCGCGATGATCTGCCTGGTAACCGCGGTCGTGTCGGCGCTGCTGGACAACGTGACGACCGTGCTGCTGGTGGCCCCGGTCGTGGTCATCCTCTGCCGAACGCTGGAGGTCAACGCGATCCCGTACCTGGTTTGCTGCGCGCTGTCCTCGAACATCGGCGGCACTGCCACGCTGATCGGCGACCCGCCCAACATCATGATCGGATCGGCGGCGAAGCTCACGTTCATCGACTTCCTGAAGATCGACCTCCCCGTGGTCGCGGCGGCCTTCGGGGCGTTTCTGCTGGCGGTATGGGCGGCGTTTGGGCGCAGGCTGCACGTGGATGAGGCGCATCGGCTGAAGGTGCTGGAGTTTGATGAAGCCAAAGCGATTCACGACTGGCCGCTGCTGCGCAAGTGCCTGGTCGTGATCGGGCTGACGCTGGGTGGCTTCACGGTCCATGGGTGGGTGGGCCTGGAGCCCGCGACGATCGCGCTGGCGGGCGCATGCCTGATCCTGATCCTGTATGGGAAGAGCCCCGTGAAGGTGCTGGAGGAGGTGGAGTGGCCCACGATCTTCTTCTTCATGGGCCTCTTCATCATGGTGGGCGGGCTGGTGAAGGTGGGGGTCATCCGGTTGCTGGCCGATGGGGCGCTGGACCTCACGGGCGGCAGCCTCTCGGCGATGACGATGTTCATCCTCTGGTTCTCGGCGCTCTTCTCGGGGCTGGTGGGCAACATCCCCGCGACGGTGGCGATCATCTCTCTCGTGCAGGATGTCGCCCAATCCCTGCACGGCAGCGTCGGCCCCGAGGCACTGCACGCCCCCAACATCCTCCCCCTGTGGTGGGCGCTGTCACTGGGGGCCTGCCTGGGCGGGAACCTGACGCTCGTGGGCGCTCCGGCAAACGCAATTGTGATCGGAATCAGTGCTGCCGCGGGACACAAGGTCAGCTTCGTGGAGTTTCTAAAGTACGGGGTGCCGTTGACGTTGGTGACGCTGGTCATCTCGATGATCTACCTGTGGGTGGTCTTCCTGCGTTGAGGGAAGGCTGAGATGAGCGACCCGGTCCAAGTGGTCGAACTGAGCGACGAGGAACTGGACATCGTGCTGCGCTGGGCGGAGCGGGCGACACGCGGCGTGTGCCCGGGGCGCGAGCGCTACCTGAGCGAGGCGGAGGCCCGGCTGCTGGCCCGTCTGGAGAGCCTCCACTGTGCCGAACCCGACCCCAAGACCCGATGAGAAATCGCTGCGACCTTGCCCTCCTGACGCTGGTCCTTTCGGCCGCCACTACGTCAGCCTTCCCGGCGGTCAAGCGCCCCGATCCCTTTCCGGCCTATGCCCCGTCTGCCGAGGACGGCGCCGCCGCTCAGGCGGCGCTGGGGGCCGCCGTCGAGGCGCTGGGCGCCGGCCGCTTCGATGAAGCAGAGGCGAAGGCCCGGGAGGCCGCTGACCTGATCCCCACCTCCTCGGCTCCGGTCCTGGTGCTCGCCCTGGCGGCGGAGAAGCGCGACCGGCTTGCCGACGCCATCGACCTATACCGGGAGGCGTTGGCGTGGAGCCCGGAGGAGTCCCGGGCACTGGCGGCGCTGGAGCGGCTCGGAGCGCCGCGGTACGCCGACCTTGTCACCCCCTACGAGGACCAGCTCGTGGCGCTCATCAACCAGGCGCGCGCGGCCAACGGGCTGAAGGCCCTCAGGCCGCATCCCGGGCTCGCCGAGGTCGCTCGCGGGCACAGCGAGGCGATGCGGGACCTGGGCTTCTTCGCGCACGCCTCCCCCAAGCCCGGCCACACGAGCGCGATGGACCGCTTCCTGAAGCGCTTCGAGGGCTTGCCGCAGCACCTCGCCGAGAACCTCTCGCGGCGCTACTGGCGCCCGACCCCGGCCCTGAACCCGCAGAACATCGCCCTCAGCCACGACGAGCTGATGCACAGCCCCCACCACTGCCACAACCTCCTGCTGCCCAACGCTGAGTACGTCGGGGTCGGGATCGCGGTGAACCCCGAAGGGGACTACTGGATCACCGAGCTCTTCATGCAGCGTCGGGCCGGCAAGAACGTGCGGCTCACCCTCCCGCCGGGTGGGCACTGATGGGACGTATCGGCTGTCGCGTGGTCCATCTCGATGAGGTTACGTCTACCATCGATGTGGCCCGGCGCCTGGCCGAGGAGGGCGC
>VGFB01000765.1 GCA_016869015.1 Armatimonadota bacterium | reverse complement strand
CGACCTCAGCCCCACCCGCCGGCGACCCGAACACGGCCCGTGTCCCGCAGAAGCAGCGCATCAAGCGGAAGTTCGCCGCAGCGCAGGACCCCTTCTTCGCGCTCAAGAACGCTGGAGACCCCAAGGCCGACGAGCCGGGACGCCTGCTCACGGAGTCTCGCTCCGCCTTCACGGACGGTGACTTCGACACGTCGGAGATGAAGGTCGACGAGGCCCTGCGGCTCATGGGGGTCCCGATCCCTCAGTAACGGAACATCGCCCGTCGCCGCTTGCGGAGTTCGGGGGCACGACTTCGATTCGGTTGGCTACGAATCGGGTCCTGTCCCCGAGTTCCTTTCTGGTGAGGCAGGCCATGCCGTTGCGGGCCGTCCTGATCGATCTTGACGAGACGCTCTACGCCCCGGGGGCGGCGCTCATCCGCGCGGTGGATACGCGGATCACCGCCTTCATCGCCATCCGGACCGGCCTGCCCTGGCCCCGGGCCGACGAGCTGCGACGCGTCCTCTGGCGGGAGTTCGGCACGACCGCGCGGGGGCTGAACCGCCTCTTTGACATCAGCGAGCGCGACCTGAACCGCTTCGCCGTCGATTCGGTTGACCCGCAACCGCACCTCTCACCCGACCCCGCCCTACGGGACCACCTCGCCCGGATCCCGGCGCCCTGTCATCTGTTCACCAACGCAACGCGTCGGTACGCCGAACGCGTCCTGTCGGTCCTGGGCGTGAGCGAGAGTGTGGGGCTCATCTTCGACATCGAGTTCTCGCTGTTCAACCCCAAGCCCGCCCCCATCTTCTACCGGCGGGCGGTGGAGGCCCTGGGAGTCTCGTCCCGTGACGTGGCGCTCGTCGACGACAACCCCCGCAACCTGAGGCCGGCGCTGGAAATGGGGATGGCGTGTGTCTACATGGGCGACGGGGCGCCCCCGGCGGGCGCCTTGCGGGCTCGGTCGTTCGCCGAGGTGCCGGAGCTCTTGCGAACGCTGACGTGAGCAAGCGCGCTCATCCGCCGGCGCCTCGTTCGTCGTCGGTGGACGGACGCGGCTTGGGCCCCAGCCCGGAGGCCTCGCGACGGAGCGTCTCCTCGACGAGGCCGGCCACCAGTTCCTCTTCCTCCATGCGGCGTCGGATCTCGCGCGACCGACGCCGCACGCGGGCGTAGGCGAAGATGAACACGATCACGAGCAGCAAGAAGATGGTCGTCTCCACCGCCCAGGCGATGGGTTCGGTCCGGGTCTTCGTCGCCATCGCCTCGTGCCAGCCGGCCTCCACCTCGTTCTGGGAGAGACGGTACGTGCGCACGAAGGCGCGGCTCGTGTCGCCTGTCCGGCGGATCTCGGTCAGGAACGGCGACAGGCCGCGCGACGCGTCGAGGGAAACCAGGTACTCCACCAGCACGTAACTCGCAGCGTAGGCCCCGGCGCCCTGAGCGGGGTGGGTGGGGAATTCCTCCAGCTCGTCGATCGTGGGCAGCCGCCCGCCGGCCACGGCTTCGGCCAGGGCCGCGCGGTCATTCCGCGTCCAGTCGGCCGCGTAGTACTTGGCCGCCCCCTCGTGAAGCCACCGAGGGGCGGAGGCCTCGGCCTCGCCCAGGGCCTTGCCGACCAGCAGGTGGGCGACCTCGTGGCGCGTCACGCGTCGGAGGCCCTTCACCGATCCGAGCCGCAGGGCAATGCGGTTGAGGCCCGGGCGCGCCACCCCGACAACCCATGCCGGCTGCGCGGCGCCGGCCGCCGCGTCGAACTCGCGGTCGGAGTCGCAGAGGACGATCTCTGCGCGCGCGCCCAGGTCGACGCCCAACTCGCGTTCGAGGCGCTCGGCCAGCGGGTCGGCTTCCGAGGCGATGGCCTCGGCCTGGAGCCGGGCCGACGACGGATAGCGCACCGTGAAGCGGCGGGTCTCAAGGAGCCGGCTGCCGCTGGGCTGGGTCACGGCGGACCATCCGAGCAGCCCGGCGGCGAGGATCAGCGCCGGCCGTTGTGCCGGCCACGCTCGTGGGAGAGTGGGGGAGAGCCTCATCGCGTGGACCACTGTGGGCAGATCGAGCGTGCGTGACACCAGCGGCAGTGTCGGCCCCGTAGGGCCGGCGGATCGGCCAGAGCCGTGGCGGAGGTTGCGGTCTCTCGCAGGCGCTGGGTAAGCGCCGCCAGCTGATCCGGACGCTTCGTGGCGTCCAGAACGCGCCGGCTACGTAGAGCGTGGACCTCCACCTCCACCGGCCTGCCCTCGGCCCCCTCAGCCAGCAGCTGCAACACACCCGTACGCAGGTCCTCCGCCAGCGCCCCGGGCGACGGCGGGCGGCGCGCGGTTGAGTACATCACGTAGGCCACGCTGCCGTCCGGTCGGGCTTCGCGGCGATCGGCCTGGGCGCGCCACGTCCAGGCGTCGATCGGCCCCTCGAGCGCCACGTCGACGCGCAAGTCGCAGAGCGCGTCCCCAAGGTGGTCGGCGTGATACTCGGCCAGGATCCGCAGCCCCGTCGCACGTTGCTCCTCCTCCTCACGGCTGTCGGCGCACGCCCGGCCGTCGAAGCTGCGCGTGAAGTCCTCGAGGAGTCGCTGCACCGGGTAGCCGCCTGGGCCGCCGGCCCGGTAGCATTCATCCAGGCAGTGCTTCACCGCCGCGTGCAAGGCGCGGGCCCCTTCGACCCGCCGGGTGACCCCGCTCTGCGCGTTCCCCAGGCGGTAGAGGCGGAACTTCATGGGGCACAGCACGAAGGCCTCGAGCAGCGCAGCGGTAAGGGGTGGCTCGTGGCTCACGGGGTCTCCGTCGAAGCGGCGGCCGGACCGCACTCGAACTGCGCGGCGATGCGCTGGAACTCGTCGGCTGCGCCTGCCCCGAGCGCGCCGGCCTCCGCAGCCTCCTCCACAACGTAAGCCCGGTCCTCCGCGATCTTGAACACGTAGTACGTCTCGGATGACGGCCCAACGGCATAGCCCTGCCACGCCTGCAGGTCCTCGTCCCAGGCGTACTCGACCCGCGGGGCCCCCTCTTCCGCCAGCCACATGGCGTGAGCGGCCAGGAAGGTCCTGGGCTCCATACCTCGCCGGACCGCGTAGATACGCAGGCGCAGAACGGCCGTGACGCCGTCGGCTTCGCGGGTCAGACGGAGCGTGCTGCCGGCCTCGGCGTCCCGACGCCATCCGGAGGCACGGGGGACGCGGAGTCGCCACCGGTCCCCCGCGAACGCCAGGTTCTCGCCCGCATCCTCTTCGCTGACCGCCGGCTGCAGGACGGCGTCGCGCCGCCCGCCCGCCTCTCCGGCGGGGAGCAATGGCAGCGGCGGCCCGGGGGACCGGAGCAGACAGCCGCTCAGGACTGCCACTCCCAACACGCTGCC
>VGFB01000764.1 GCA_016869015.1 Armatimonadota bacterium | reverse complement strand
GTACCGCTCGGTCTCACCGGCGTTCCCGTGGACGATGGCGTTGACGACCGCCTCGTGGGTCGCGAGGACGATGTCGTGGACGGAGGCCTCCGGGAGGCACAGCTCGCGGAGGAGACTGCGAAGCTGAGCGCGAAAGGGCGCAAGCTGCGCCAGTGAGCTCGGTAGGCGGACACGCCGGCTGATGGGGGAGTGGTCCGGCTCCCGGCACATGGCGCTCTGGCTCGATCCAGCGAGGATGATGCGGCGGGGCGCGTTCGGCGCCGCCCTCCAGATCCGGGAGTTCGCCGGAGCGACCCCGCCTCCCTGCGCGGCGGCCGCGTCCGAATGGCCCACATGACCCCTCGATCCCGTCGTCCACCGACACGTTCCCGCCCGGCGCCCAAGCCCGCCGAGCCGCCTGTGCGCCTCTACGCCCGCGTTCTGCCGGGGCTGGAGGCTCTGTGTGCCGAGGAGGTCTCGGGCTTGCTGCGCGCGGAGCGGGTGGAGACCGGCAAGGGGCGAGTCGAGTTCGGCTGCCCCCTGCCTCAGCCCGGTTTGCGGAGCCTCCTGGTGTGTGACTCGCTGTGCCTACTCGTCCGTCGCAGCGAGGGCGACTTCGGCGGGCGTGGGGGGCTCACGGCGCTGCGCGCCAAGCTCGCCCGCACCGACTTCGATCGTCACCTCGCCCGCTGGGCCCAGCCGGGGCTCCCGGCCGTGGCGAGTTTCCGTGTCCGTGCCGTGGTTGGGAAGGGCTGCGAGTTCGCGTTCTTCGATGTCGTCCGCGAGGCAACAGCGATCCTGGCCCGGCGCCTCGACCTGCCCCCGGCTGAGACGGGCGCGCCCCTCGTCGTAGACCTCGAGTGCTCGCCCACCGACCTGCACATCGGTCTCGCGCTGCCGCTGCCGGACTGGACCGACGCTCCTCGCCGCGCCGCAGCGCGCTCCTTGGCCGGGGCCCTCGTGCGGTTGGCGCGCCCCGCCCCGCAGCTGGCCGTCTGCGACCCGGACTGCGGCTCCGGGGAGCTCCTGCGAGCCTGGGCCCTCGCCGCAAGGCGCCCTCGCCTGCTCGGGCTCACTCTCGGCCGACGGAGCGACGCCGGGCGTGACGGCCCGCCCTGCGCCGCCGCCAGTCCCCGCGCCTGGCCGGTCGGCGCCGGCCGGCTGTCGCGCGTGCTCTCGCTCCTGCCGCGCATCAACGATCCGGCCCAGCTCGCGCATCTGCTCGACGAACTGACCCGCTGCCTTGCCGTGGGGGGGCGCGCGGTCTTCGCGACGGCCCTGACGGGCGCGTGGCGCACTGCCGTCGAGGCCTTGCCTCGTCTGACTCTCGAACGCAGCCTGCGGGTGCAGGACGGCGACCGGAGAGTCGACGTGATCGTCCTCACGCGCAGTCCGGACGCGCGGACCCACGCGACTTCCACCACTGCCGGCGCCCGAGCGCGCGCCACCAAGGACTTGGCCGACCGACTCGGCAAGCGCCGATCCCTCCGCGCGCGCCGAGGGGGCAAGCCCGCCAAACGCGATCCGACCTGAACCCGCGCTGCCGCAATCTTCAGTCGAAAGCCCGGACCCGGCAATCGACGCTCCCAGACTCCCCGACTCCTGCCGTCGGGAACCAATCTGTGCTACTAGGGTTGATAGTAACGGGGAAAGGGTATATACTACACAGGATCGAAGGACCATTCGTCGCTGCAGTCCGCGGCGGAGGTCCAGAGAACAGCGGGCGTGTCGAGCGTGTGAGGAGGTCGCACCATGGCCGAGACCGAGAAGCCGAAGGTGTCCGTCTACCGTCCCGAGGCCCAGGGCCTGCAGCAGGCTCTGGGGCAGCTCGAGGCGGGTGTGATGGACGTGATCTGGGACTCCATCGAGCCGTTGTGCGTGGATGAGGTGCGCCAGGGCCTGGCGGAGCGGAAGAAGAAGGAAGCCGCCTACACCACCATCATGACCACGCTCGACCGGCTCTTCAAGAAGGGCTTTCTGGCGCGCGACCGCCGCGGCAAGGCCTACTACTACCGGGCCAAGGTCACGCGGGCCGAGCTGGGCTCGAACGTGACCAAGCAGGTGATCGACGGGCTCCTGACGACCTTCGCCGAGCCGGCCATCTCCTACTTCGTGGAAGCCCTTGGCGACACGGACCCTGAGAAGCTGGATTCCCTCGCCGCGCTGATCGCCAAGAAGCGCGCCGAGCAGGCCCAGGGCAAGCAGGAGTAACCGCCGGCGTCCGCCAACTTATCGCCCAAGACCCGGCGCCCAGGGATCACGGTCTCCTGGGCGCGCGGCTTTCGCGGCGGCGGACGCGGCATGGACCTGCTGTTACCCGGGCTCCTCCTGTATGCGGCAACCTCCTGCATGGCCAGCGGGCTGGTCTTCCTGCCTGCCTCGGCGCTGGCCGAGTCGCTGCCGGCCGGCCGCTCAGCGTGGGAGACGCGCCTGTGGTTCGCCGCGCTGCTCCTTCCGCATCTCCTCGCCGCCGGGAGCGTGCTCTACACGCTCCGGATGCACGCCCTTGATCCGGTCTCATGGGCCCTCCGCGCCCCCGCACTGCGTCACCTCTCGTTCTGGTGGATCGCCCAGACCCCGGACGCGGCCTACCGCGTTCGGGTGATCGGCCTGGTGGCCGCGGCGGCCGTCGTAGCGGGTCTCGCGAGGCCCTTGCTCTCTCTCCTGCTGGCCTGGCGCTACGCGCGGGTGCTGAGGGGCGTGTCGGTCGAGGTGCCGGAGCTCGGGGTGTGGCTGACGCCGCTGGATCGGCCCTGGTCGGCGTGCGTGGGCTTCCTGCGCGGGCACGTGTTCATCACGGAGGGGCTGGCGAAGCTGCTGGACGCCGAGGAACTGGCGGCGGTCATCGCCCACGAGCAGGCCCACGCCCGCCGGCGGGACAACCTCCGACTGCTCCTGGCGCAGGCCGCGTTCGGCCCGACCGTCCTCATGCCGACCGCCCACGCCTTCCTCCGCCGCCTCCAGGCTGCCATCGAGCGCGACGCCGACGCCGACGCCGTCCGGGCGAACACCACCGCACCCGCCCTCGCCTCGGCCCTGGTGAAGGCCGCGCGCCGACTGCGGGATCTGTCGGCCGACCCGGACGAAGAGCCCCTCCGGCGCCGCCTGGCGCACCGCTATCGCGAGCAGTTCGTGGCCGAGCGGGCGCAACTCCTCCTGGACGCCGCCGACGGCGCTCTCGACGCGCCCCCCCTCGCCCGGCGCCTCGCCCTCCTCCTGCCCGCCGCCCTGCTCATCGCCCTCGCGGCCATCACCGCCCCCCTCGCCCCCCCCTCCGCGCGCTCACTCTTCGAAAGCCTCCTGGCAGCGCTGCACGCGGGCCCATGACTCCGGAGCAGGTCCGGCCCCAACCGGCGCC
>VGFB01000763.1 GCA_016869015.1 Armatimonadota bacterium | reverse complement strand
CAGCGTGCCGGAGGTCATCGCTCAGCGCGGCCGGACCATCCTGATGGAGTACATTGGGGACGGGAACGGTCCGGCGCCGATGCTGGCGGAGGTGACGCTCGGGCCCGAGGAGGCCCCCCGGGCCTTCCGGACTGTCGTAGGCGACATCGAGGGCCTGCTCCGGGCGGACATCATCCACGGCGACCTGTCGCCCTTCAACGTGCTCTTCTGGCGCGGGGAGACGGTCATCATCGACATGCCGCAAGCCGTGGACGCCCGTCTCAACCGGCACGCCTGCGAACTGCTCGCCCGCGACGTGAAGAACGTGTGCGGCTACTTCCGGCAGGCCGGCATCGACGCGGACCCGGAGCCCATCGCGGCCCGGATGTGGGAGCTCTACCTTCGAGCGCGGCTGTGACCCACTCGAGGCAGGGGGAGCTGCGGGGCCGCCCAAGTGACGGCCCCGCAGCCGCTACGGCTCGATGGGCCGTCCAAGCCGCCAAGCCCCGTCCGCGTAGAGCAGCTCGTGGATGGCCACGCGCTCGTCGGGCGTCCGGTTCGGGCGGTGGAAGCTCGTGTAGCACTTCCCGTCGAAGCCGCGGAAGACGCCGTTGTGGCCGCCATCGGCGGCAATGATGGGCTGCGCCGACTGGGTGTAGGGCCCGAGCAGCGACTCGGCGGTCGCCACGCCCGTGCAGTAGCCGTCGCGCGCGTTGAAGCTCGACCAGAAGAGGTGGTACTCGCCGCCCTCGAGGACCATCATCGGTCCGTCGATCACGTGGTTGGACCAGGAGGCTTGCGTCCCTCGGAAGAGGTAGTGTCGCTCGCCGACGAGGCGCGTGTAATCGTCCGAGACCCGCTGCGCCCACATCTCCCCCACCTCGCACTGCACCCACTCGTGGACGTAGATGAGCCACTCGGTCCCGTCGGCATCGCGGAAGAGATGGCCGTCCAGGCACTCCCACTCGACCGGCGTCAGCGGCCGATCCGACAGGTTGCGGAAGGGTCCGCGCGGCGAGTCTCCGACGGCGATCCCGGTGCCGCGGTGAGTGCGGTCGGACTTCCCCGAGTAGCAGAGGTAGAAGCGCCCCCCGCGGGCGTACAGCTCGGGCGCCCAGAAATGGTAGGCAGCCCACGTCGGCGGGTCATCGAACTGCAGGATCGGCCCGTGGGACGTCCAGTGGATGAGATCGCTCGAGGAGTAGCCCTCGAAACCCCCGCCGCCTTTCCCCCACGCATCGCCGGTAGTGCCGACCAGGTAGTACGTTCCCTCGTAGGGCATGATGAACGGATCGCGCATGTGGATCTCGGACGCAAGCATGGTGCGGACGGCTCCCTGAGGCTGGGATAGGGCTCCGGTGAGCAGCGGCAGGAGCCCGCCGATGAACGTGACCGTCGGGGTCGTCATGCGTGGGGTTCCTCCGTGGCTGGTGGCCTTTTCGCCGGCGAGGCAGGGAACGACCTGCCCGCGCAGGAACTCGGGGGGGAGTGCGAAGCGAGGAAACCCCCGGGGGAGCGCGCCGATGTCGAGGCCGGGACGCAGTGCCCGCACGCGGGACGAGGTCTTCTGGCGGACGCTCGACACCTCCTCGCCGGAGGCCTACCGGGCGAGCACGCGACCGCACCGGGAGCGCATGTGGCGCGAACTGATCGGCGAGCTCCCGCCGCCCAGCCTGCCGCCGAACCCTCGCAGCCGCCTCTACCGCGAGGCGGAGCGCTGGGTGGGACACGAGGTCACGCTGGACGTGTGGCCCGGGCTGTTCGCCTACGGCATTCTGCTCGTGCCCAGGGGCATGTCGGAGGGCGAGCGCCGGCCGGTGGTCGTCTGCCAGCATGGGCTGGAGGGGCGCCCGCAGGATAGCGTCGGCCCGAGCGACGAGCCCGCCTACCAGTCCTTCGCCGCGCGATTGGCCGAGCGCGGGTTCGTGGTCTTCGCCCCGCAGAACCCCTACATCGGAGGGGACGCGTTCCGATGGCTGCAGCGGCACGCCAACCCGCTCGGGCTGACGATGTTTGCAGTCATCGTGCGGCAGCACGAGCGGATCCTCGAGTGGCTCGCCTCGCTTCCCTACGTCGATCCATCGCGTATCGGGTTCTACGGGATTTCCTACGGCGGCGTAACGGCCATGCGAGTTCCGGCACTGCTGGAGGGCTACGCGCTGTCCATCTGCTCGGCGAACTTCAACGACTGGGCGCTGAAGGTGGCGTCGAACGAGGAGCCCTTCAGCTATGTGTTCACGCACGAGTGGGAGATGCCGGAGTGGAACCTCGGCCACACGTACAACTACGCCGAGATGGCGGCGCTGATCGCCCCGCGCCCCTTCATGGTGGAGCGGGGACACAGCGACGGGGTCGGGGTGGCGGAGGTCGTGGACTACGAGTATGCGAAGGTCCGGCGGCTCTGCGCCGCGCTGGGCATCCCCGAGCGCACCGAGATCGAGTACTTCGACGGCGCGCACGTGATCCACGGGGTCGGCACGTTCGCCTTCCTCCACCGACATCTGCAGTGGCCGGGGCCGGTCCGGGGCGAGGTTGACTGACCGCGGCCCTGGAACGGGCCGTCAGGCCCCATCACGACGGAAAGCCGGCCCACCATGCGACGCTACCTGTGCCTGTGGCTGACCCTACCGCTCACTGCGCCTGCGACTGCCCAGGCAGTGAAACCCCCGCGCGCAAAGACGCCCCTGACGCTCTGCACTTTCGAGACCGACGAGGCCGTCGAACGGTGGACCGGCCTGCCGGTGGAGCGCGTGGAGATCGACGGCCACGGGGCCCTGCGCTTCGCTTTCCCGCAATGGCAGGAGGGCGCGAACGAGTGGCCGGCGGTCTATCTCGCCTACGACGAAGGGCGGGGCTTTGTCGCGACGGACTGGTCCCACTACGCGGAGCTGGTCCTGGAGGTGCAGATCGACGGCGAGCAGGTGGGCGACCTCGCGGTGGAACTGCGCGATGCCGTCGCCCGGAACGGCCACGCGCTGCACTACAACGTCGAGCCCGGTGGTAGGCGGCAGATCACCGTGTCCCTCGAAGACGCCGCAGGCGAGATCGAGCTGGAGCACGTGCAGCAGATTGTGCTGTATGCGACGCAACCCGCGCATTCGTACAGCGTGACCGTAGCCTCGATGACGCTCCTTCCGGGGGAGAGGCCACCCCTCGCGACGTTTGCTCTCGGCTATCCAAACTACCGGGGCCTCATCCTACCGCGCGTGGATCGGGTGGAGGTCTCGGCGGTGCTCCAGCCCGAGGAGTACGAGGTGCCCCCCGGCGACCTGCACCTGGAGGTGGCCGCCGTGGGCGGGGGCAAGCGCGTCGCTGAGACCAGGCGGCTGCCCGAGACGAGCGGCGGGCTGGCCGTCTGG
>VGFB01000762.1 GCA_016869015.1 Armatimonadota bacterium | reverse complement strand
ACCACATGCACTCGCCCAAGGACTTCGAGATCATCGGCGACGGCAGGGTCGTTCTCGCAGTTCAGGACGCCTGGTATGAGAACAACTCCTTCGCCATCACCTTCCCCTCGACGACCTGCACGAGTCTCGAGCTGAGGATTACCGGCGGGTACGGCCCCAGCCCGGCCATCCGCGAGCTGGAGATCTTCGGCCGGCCGTAGCCGAGCTGCGATCCACGGCGCCGCCGGGGAGGAGGCTCACCCATGGAGATCATCGCGATCGGCGAACTGCTGGTGGAAGTGATGCGGACGGAGGTGGACGCGCCCCTCTCGGAGCCCGGGCTCTTCACCGGCCCGTATCCGAGCGGCGCGCCGGCCATCTTCGCCAGCCAGGCGGCGCGGCTCGGGCACCAGACGGGGATGATCGGCGCCGTCGGGGATGACGACTTCGGCCTGTGCCTGCGGCGGCGGTTCGCCGCGGACGGCATCGACGATCGGTTCGTCGCGACCGCGCCGGGGCTCGCGACCGGCGTGGCGTTCGTCGCGTACTTCGGCGACGGCAGCCGGCGGTTCATCTTCCACTTCGGCAACAGCGCCGCCGGGCAGTTGCCGCCGGTCGAGGGCATCGACCTGTCGGCTACCCGGTTCATCCACATCTGCGGCTGCACGCTCTCGGGGGGAGGGTTGCTGCGGCAGCGCTGTTACGAGCTCGCGGAGCGCGCGGCGGCGGAGGGTGTCGGCGTCTCCTTCGACCCGAACCTCCGGCCGGAGCTCCTCGGCAGCGCGGAGGCGGTGCGCGAGGTCTGTCGGCCCGTCACGCAGCGCGCGACGGTCATCTCGCCCGGCACGAGCGAGGCGATGATCCTCGCCGATGCGCCCGACCCGGACACCGCCTGCCGGAGGCTGCTCGATGGGGGCGCACAACTCGTCGCGCTGAAACTCGGCGCGAGCGGCTGTCGCCTCTACACGCGGGAGGAGACCCTCGAAGTCCCGGCCAAGCCCGTCGAGGCGGTCGATCCCACCGGCGCAGGCGACTGCTTCGACGCGGCCATTGTCGCCGGCCTCATCGAGGGCTTGCCGCTCGCCGAACTCGGGCGGTTGGCCAACGCCTGCGGCGCGCTCGCCACGACGAAGATGGGGCCGATGGAAGGCGCGGCGGGGAGGGCACAGGCCGAGGCGTTCATGTGACGCGGGCGCGATGAACCGCGCCCCTACGCCCACAGCTTCCGGTCGAGGCTCCGGTATTGCACCGCTTCCGCGACGTGATGCACCAATAGGCTCTCCGCGCCTTCGAGGTCGGCGATGGTGCGGGAGAGCTTCAGGATGCGGTCGTAGGCGCGGGCCGAGAGGCCGAACTGGTCCACCGCGGCGCGGAGGAGGCTCGCGACGTCATTGGTGAGTTTGCAGAACTCGCGGATCGCGCCGGCGGTCATGTCCGCGTTGCAGTGGATGCCCGAACCGGCGAAGCGCTCGGTCTGGCGCTGCCGGGCAAGGCGCACACGCGCGCGGATGACGTCGCTGGGCTCGCTGGGCGCGAACTGTTCGAGCTCCTCGGGCGCGAGCCGCGGGACCTCGACGTGGATGTCGATGCGGTCAAGCAGCGGCCCCGAGAGGCGCGCGAGGTACTTGCGGATCTGGTGGGGGCTGCAGGTGCAGGGCTTGAGCGAGTCGGTGTAGTGCCCGCAGGGGCAGGGGTTCATCGCCGCGACGACCATCAGGCTCGCAGGATACGTGTAGGAGGCCTGGGCGCGGGAGATGGTGACATGGCCGTCTTCCATCGGCTGGCGCAGGGCCTCGAGGGCCCCGCGTGAGAACTCCGGTAGCTCATCCATGAACAGCACGCCCCGGTGTGCGAGGCTGATCTCGCCCGGGGTCGGGGTGCTCCCGCCGCCGACGAGGCCCGCCTCGGACACGGTGTGGTGCGGCGCGCGGAAGGGGCGGATGCGGATGAGCGAACTGCCCCGCAGCTTCCCAGAGATCGAGTAGACCTTCGTGATCTCCAGGGCCTCCGCCTGACTCAGCGGCGGCATGATCGTCGGGAGGCGCCGCGCGAGCATCGTCTTGCCCGCGCCGGGCGGGCCGACCATCAGGGCGTTGTGGCCCCCGGCCGCGCAGACCTCCAGTGCCCGTTTGGCCATGGGCTGAGCCTTCACATCGGCCATGTCCTCGCCGTAGGGGGGGTGCTCGAGGTCGAGGTCCTCGGGCGCGGGGATCACCGGCTCGGCCCCCACGAAGTCGTTTTCCAGCATCGTCGCCGCATCGTAGAGGGAGTTCACCGCGTACGTCTCGATGCCGTCGACCACGGCTGCCTCGCGAGCGTTGGCGTGGGGCACGAGGATCCGCTCCTTGCCGTCGGCCCGCGCCCGCAACGCCATCGGGAGCACGCCGTTTACCGGCCGCACCGATCCGTCGAGCGACAGCTCCCCCGTCAGGCAGCACTTGTCCAGGCCGTCCGCCTGCAGTTGCCCGGTCGCCGCCAGCACACCCACGGCGATGGGCAGGTCGAACGCGGGGCCCTCCTTCTTGATGTCGGCTGGGGCGAGATTGATGGTGGTGCGGTCGCCAGGGAAGATGTACTGGCTGTTGCGGACGGCGGCAATGACTCGCTCGCGGCCCTCCTTCGCGGCGGCATCCGGCAGCCCGACGATCTCGAAGGCGAACTTCCCGCGCGAGACGTAGACCTCGACGGTGACGCCGTGCGCCTCGATCCCGACAATGGTCGCGCTGTCAACCCGGGCAAGCATGGGGTGGGGGTTCGACGGAGGGGGCAAGGAGGCCTTCCCCGGGTTGCGGGGGACGGGGCGGCGAGGTATACTGCTGTCCTACGCTCAGCGACGCGAGGGAGGCCGAGGGATGGAGACCCTACTGAAGGTCCCGTTGCTCTTGCATCCGCAGCCGGAAGGCGGCTACACGGTCACATCTCCCCTCTTGCCTGAGCTGATCACTGAGGGCGACACGCTGGAAGAGGCCCTCGCCAACGTCGACGACGCCCTCGCCGCGACGGTGGAGCTGTATGAGGATCTGGGACGCGAACTGCCCGCGGCGGTGCGACAACCGACAGGTGAGAGCCCGATCTGGTTCGAGGCCCTGGTGGCGACCCCATCCACTGCCGATGGGACACACTCACCAGGTGACGGGAGGACTTGCGCATGTGCGAACAGGGTGTCTGCCAGCTTGCCGAACGGGCCGCTGATCTGCTGAGGCGGCCAGACCACGAGTGGGTACCGGTCCATGACGGATTCGGGACGGCTCCCTCCCGGGCGCAGAACGCCCCTCGGAAGCTCCTTGCTGAGTGCCCAGCAGGGTGCGGGAACAAGATCCCTGTCCTCAGGCGAGTGCTCATCTCATGTGAGTACAACCTC
>VGFB01000761.1 GCA_016869015.1 Armatimonadota bacterium | reverse complement strand
CAGGACGGCGTCGCGTGCCGGGACGTACTCCTCGATGACGGGCGCGACGGCATCCAGGCTCACCGGATCCTCGGACTGCACGACGGCCGCTTCCTGGCCGCCGACGGTCAGGTGACCGACCAGCGGGGCATCGACGATCTCGTCAGTGCGCTTCACCCGGTAGCTGCCCGAATACACGCCGGCCGGGTTCTCGGTGAGCTTGAGGCCCTTGGCGTCCGTCCCGATGTCGAAGGTCGCCGTCCCGCCCGGCGAGCCCTGCAACTTCACGATCAGCGTCTCGCCCTGCTTCAGGGGCTTCGTGTACCCCTCGGCCCCGATCATGAAGATCTGCGGGCCGGTGGTCGGCGGCGGCGGCGGCGTCCCCTTGGGCGCCGTGATCTCCCAGACCGTCGCGGCGACCGGGTTCTGGCGAACCAGCAGCTTCTCGCCGGCCCCCAGATCGGCCAGGGTGATCGGGCCCACGCCCTCGCGCGTGATCGCCACGTCGGCCGCCAGGTGATAGAGCTGCCCCGTATCCGCCATCAGGCTATTGGCCGCGGCGGCGTGGTAGGTGATCTGGGACAACTGGAAGCGGGCCTCGACGCGCTCCACCTGCCCGCCCGCATTCAGCATCAGCTTCACGTCGTCGCCCTTCTGCAGCGCCTCCGGCTGCACGACGGGCAGGACCGCCGCCGAGGCGTCGCCGCGCTGGAACACCGCGTTGCCCGCCAGAATGCGCGTCTCCGCGGTATCCGTCTCGTAGTTCCGGGTCAGGATGACCCGAGGCGTCGCGGCCACCAGCTGCAGGAAGCAGCCCTGCGCGCTTGTCGGCGTGGTCGGCCCAGGCCCCGGGCCGGGGCCCGGCGGCGGACCGCCATCCAGCGGCGGCATGGTGCTGGTGTCGATCATGACCGTCCGCGTGGCCGACAGCCAGCCCACGTTGGCGCCCAACGCCTCCGACGGGAACCGCACCGGAACGTACGTGTAGCCCCCGATCAGCATGGGCGGCACGTCCAGCCCGATCATCGCCTCGTCCACGTACGCCACGTTGCGGCCGATCCATAGCACAACCGTGCGCGGCCCGCGCATCGCCGTGATGCGCCGCTCGGCGGCATCCCACTTCACCTCGGCGCCCAGCCGCTCGAAGATGTCGCGCATCCCCACCATGATCCGTCCCCCCACCTCGCGCGGCGGGGCTGAGGTGGCCAGCAGCTGCCCGTCTACCAGCACCTTGATCGACTGCGCCGACCCGGCGGTAGCGCCCAGCACAAACAGCGCCGCCATCAGGCATAGCGTCCAGCGTCTCGCGTCTCCTGTCATGGCTCATTCACTCCCTTGGGAAATCGAGGCGTCGCACCTGTGGGCTATAATACCCACGGTCGGCCATGCGGTTCCGCGACTTCCGTCACGCCGGCCCTGCGGCCGGAGGGCCTGGCGTTGTCCTGCTTCGCCTCGCGCCCCTTCGCCACCTGGACGCGATGTAAACGAAAGGTCACGATTCGCCCCATCTCCGCTCCGCCGGGGGGCCCCTCACTCAGCGCCCGCAGCCTCCTTCGCATCGCCGGAGCGGTTCCGCTGGTTGGGATCGTGGAAAGATAACTCGACGCGGTGGAAACTGCCGTGGGTGGTGACCGTCATGTAGAGGATGCGCTTCTCGCCCGGCTGCACATCCTTGAGGAAGGCGTTGTTGGACCCCCGCCGCGTACCCCCCTTGCTCTTAAGGGTCGCGGTCACCATCGCCTCCCGCACGGGCAAGGTCCCGGTGTTCTCCACCTCCGCCACCACGTGGCAGGTCGCCTTGCGCGTCTCCGGGGCGAAGCTCAGACGCGTCTGGCGCAGTTGGTCGACGCCGCCGTACTGGCCGCCCCGTCGGCCGCACCCGCAGCCCGCCGCCAGCAGGCTGAGGGCCAGCAACGCGCAACCGATGGTCAGGCCGTGCCGCCTGTGCAGGAGCATCGTCCGCCCCAGTCCCCGGGGAGTGCCGGTGCCATTATAGCAGACCACGCCCCACGAGAGAACCGGCTGGGGCGCGAGATCGCAGCAGGCGGGTGAGCTCTTGAGGGGAAGCCGCGCCCCCCGTAGACGACCCCGAAGGTGTCTGCCCCCCGGGCGGCGCACCATCCCCGCGAAGCCGTCCCGCTACCGGGTTCGGATTCCGATGGGAGGCGAGATGCATGGATTGCGCCTACCACGCCGGAGTTCCGGCGGTTGGATACTGCAGCGGCTGCGGTCGAGCCGTCTGCCAAGCGTGCCAGTCGACTCAAGGGAACCGATCCGTCTGTCCGGTGTGCGCTGCCGGCGCCACGGCTCCGCAGCCCGTCACCCCCAGCCCAGCTCCTGCGGCCTCCGCGGGCGGCTCCGGGGCCAAGGGGCTGCTGTATGGCGGCCTGGGGTGCTGTGCCGGTGTGTTGGTCATCGGGCTCGTCGTCGGGCTCTGGTTCGGGTACCGGTGGTACCGGAGCCGCCCGCCGCAAGCGCGCCCGGCGGTCGTTGCCTCGAGCCCGCCCGCAGCGCAGAAGACGGCCGACTCGACACCCGCGCCGCCCGCGGCCCAACCCGGACAGCCGGCGGCCGATGCCGCCGTCCGCGCGCTGCACCCCAGCTACGGCGGGCAGCTCAAGTGGCGGTCCGACGACTGGAGGCGCGTGAAGCTCTGGATGGGGCCGGAGGGCAAGGAGCCGACCACCGAGGTGGTGCTGCAGTGGAACGACCAGACGCGCGCATATGAGGTGGAACGGGACGCGCCGATCCAGCGGCCGAAGAAGGCCACGCCGAAGCCGGGCGAGGCGGCGGCCAAGACGGCTGCGCTGGCAAAGCACCAGGGCTGGGTCGCCAGGGTCGTCTACCACTCGCGCGACTGGCAGCGGGTGAAGGTCTGGATCGGCCCGCCCGAATCCGAGTTCAACTTCGAACTCGTGCTCCAGTGGGACGGGCGGCGCAATCGCTACGTCGTCGAGCGGAGCAGCGCGATTGAGTATGAGCCCGAAGGCCCGCAACCCTCGCGTGACGGGGCTATCGCGGCGGCGCGCAGCACGGCGGGCCCCGACGGCTATGTCATCGCCGAGGTGGACGCCCACAACGAGGACTGGACGTGGGTGTCGGTCCTCCTGGGCGGGGAGGCCAGTGAGTTCGACACGCACGTCGTCGTCCAATGGACAGGCGACGGCTACGAAGTCGTCGAGATGGAAGCGTTGAACACGGGCTCGGGCGACGCGGCGGCCTGGGAGGAGAGCCACGGGGGCGGCGAGGGCGAGGGCTGACGACAGACCGGGCGGACGACTCGGACAGCGAGGTGACGCCGTGCTTGCGGGACTCACGATCTTGGGCGCGCTGGTCTTCCGACCGATAGGCGCGACGCCAGG
>VGFB01000760.1 GCA_016869015.1 Armatimonadota bacterium | reverse complement strand
CTCCTCCAGCGGCACCGGCAGTCTCTCATCCCTCATCAACACCCGGCCCGGCCGCCGGACTCCGGGCCCCACGGAGTTCCCGCGGTGCATCCCTTTGCCCCTGCGTCACGTATGGACAACGGGCGGCAACTCCCTTGCAGTCGTCGTAGCGGCGGGCCGGCGAAAGCGGGAGGGAGCGGGGCTGGGGAGCGAGAAGCGGTCAGGCAGGAAAGAGGGCAGGTTCAGATGGCGCGGCGTCACGGTCAGAAGATGGGCTGCTGCGAGCTGGTGGCCGTCGTGTTCGGGCTGTTCGTGGCTCTGCAGTTCGCCGTGCTGGGCGCGCGAGTCGTCACCGAGCTCGCGGTGTTCGCCGGCACGCTGGTCAAGTGGATCGGCCTGGGACTGGCGGGCGCGCTGACCATGGCCGCCTTTGCGGCCGTGATCTACGGCCTGGGCCGAGGTTTGAGCAAGGCCGCGGAGGGTCTCTCCGGGTCCGCCCGTCCGGTCGAGACCGCCCCGGCGCGCGAGGAGTCGTATCACCGTCGGGCGCGCCGTTGGCAGCGGGGCATCAACACCACCGTGGGACGGCTGCGCAGACGGAGGTGGGTCCAGAGAGACGAGGCGAAACGCTATCGGGAGAGCGTGTCCTCCGCCGTCACGCGCATCCGCTCGCTGGAGTCCGACGTGCGGACCTTGCGCTCGCTTCCCGCGAGCGGCGAGTTGGCCGACCAGCTGGAGGCGATGGCCCAGACCCTCCTCGCTCGGCTCGAGCGAACTCACCACGCCCTGGCGAAGCTCCTGGCCGAGTCCGCCCTGGAGCGCGCTCCGCTCATCGACGCGAAGCTCCGCGACGCGACCGACGAGGTGGAGGCTCTCGTCACGGCCCTCGCCGACGTGAGCGCTTCCTCCCCGGCCTCAGCGGAGGAAGAGGAGCGCCGGGCGATCGAGAGCCTGGAGACCACAGTGGAACGGGGATGATGGTGACCGCCACCGATTGGCGCGCGATGGTCCTGCTCGGACTGATGGTGTGCACGAGTACGGCACGAGGCGACGGGGCGTGGACGCTGCGCAACGCCTACTTCGACCTGCAGGGCGAGGGTTGCGCAATCAGCCGTGTGGCTGTCGACGCCGCGGGCCGGGGCGCCCACGGCGACGGGCTCTCCCGGCGCCTCTGGTTCCCGGGTCTGGAGGTCGGTGAAGACGTCCGCTGCGAGGCCACCGAGGGCGGCGTCACGATCTACGGATGCCGCGGGACTGAGCCGCTCAACCTGGCCAACGAGAGCGCCAACCGTCCGGACATGCTCCGGCCGGGGCAGGCGCTGGGGCAGAGCTTCCACGTTGAGGACGCGACGTTCACCGCCGTCGCGGCGAAGCTGCCGACGTGGGCCGAGAAGGGCTCCGCCGTGACGCTGACTTTGCGCCGGGGCGGCCCGGGCGGCGAGGTCATCGCGACCCGCCGCGCGGAGGACCTTCAGGACAACGGCTGGGAGTCGGTGACCTGCCCCGCGCAGCCGCCGGGCGAGTACTTCCTGGAGCTCAGCGCCCCCCTGGGAACCGTGGGCTGGTGGTCGCACTCCGACGAGGTCTTCCCTGCCGGGCGGGCCCACGCCGACGGGCAGCCGCTCCCCGGGGGTGACCGGACGATCCGCATCATCGGGGCCCGTCAGTTGGGCGAAGCGACCCTCTCGGCTCGCCTGCAGGGCGACCGGCTCTCCTTCGACATCGCGCTGCATCCCCGTGCTCCGGGCGGGCCGCGCGCCTTCCCGTTGCACTGGGCCCTCCCGTGGCAGCGCGACGGCTACGACGTATCGGCAGGGGCGACGCCCTTCAGCCGTTTCTTCACCGACCGGCAGCGGTACATGCCTATCGAGCAGCTCAAGCGCAGCGACATTGGGATGCACCTGACGCTCGACGCCGCACAGTGGATCGAGGCCGAGCGGACGAGCGACTGCGACCTGCGGATCGAGGGCCGCGGCCTGTGGTTCGACGCCGATGCCGACCCTGAGGAGCTGACCCTTCGCCTCCGGACGGGTGCGGCGCGAGACGCCGGGGGGCTCGATCATACCCAGTTCTCGCTGCGCGTCCTGCCGAGGCGCGACAGCGTCCCCGACGACTGGCCCCGCTTCCTCACCCCGGACCCGGCGTTCACGGCCGATCTGAACCGCTTCCTCTGGGAACGCGCCTTCTCGTACCCCGGCGCGCCCGGTCCGGCGCCCTGGCTGGAGTGGACGGCCCTGATGCGATTCTGGCACGGCGGCCCGGCGTTCGAGGGGGCGGCCGCCCAGCTGCCTGGCGTCGCCATCGACGACGAGGGCTACGTCTACACCTGGGGCGGCGAGCGGGGGTGGCCCTTCCCCGACCCCAAGACCTACGACACCCGCCACTTCGACACGAACGCGCGCTTCATCCTCGGCTGTTGGCGCTACTACTGCTGGACCCACGACACCGACTTCCTCCTCGCGCAGGCCGAGCGCCTCCGCAGCGCGATGAACTACCAGCTCACCACGCTGCACGGCGAGGACGGGCTCATCGTCGCCGCTAGCCGGGACGTGAACGGCAGGCATCGGGGCGTCGGCAACAACTACTGGGACATCCTCCCCTTCGGCCACCTCGACGCCTACGCGAACGCAGTCTACCACGCCTCCCTGGGCGCGATGGCCGAGCTGGAGGAGGCGATCGGGGGCGTCGGGGGAGCCGAGACGCCGAGCCCGGCCCGCTCGCCCGCCAAGTACCGGCGTCTCACCGAGCAGACGCGAGAGGCGTACAATCGCACGTTTTGGGACGAGACAAAGGGGCGGTACATCGGCTGCATCGACGTGGACGGCCAGCGCCACGACTACGGCTTCACCTTCGTGAACCTCGAGGCGATGGCCTACGGCCTCGCGACGCCCGAACAGGCCCGGCGCATCTACCGCTGGATGGAGACCGCGCCGACCTCCGCGGGCAAGGCCGACACCTACAGCGCATACATCTTCGCCCCGCGCGCCAACACGCTCCACAACCCCGAATGGGACCCCCAGACCGGCCTCAGCAAGGAGCCCGGCCCGATCGAGCCGTGGTGGCACTTCGGCTGGCTGGGCACGCCCTACGGCAGTGTGCAATGCCAGGACGGTGGAGCGATCCTCTACACCTCGTTCTTCGACCTGATGGCGCGCACGAAGCTGCTGGGCGCCGAGAATGCCTGGCAACGCTGGAGCGAGATCCTCGCGCGATACCGCGAGCCTGATCGTCTCTGCGGCGGCGGGCCGCTGTACCGGGGCGAGAACCCTCAGCGCGTGAATGCGGGCGCGGTCGGGGTGGACATCCCCTTCCCCGAAAGCGTCCTTGTTCCGCTGTGGTTCCTCTACGGGGCGATGGGGGCTGA
>VGFB01000759.1 GCA_016869015.1 Armatimonadota bacterium | reverse complement strand
CGTTCAGTAGTCCACCCTGACCAGACAAAGCCCCTGAGGCGGGGCCGTTGGCGGCGCCGCGCGCCGGTCGCGGGCCTCGATGATCCGGCCGACCTGTTCGGGCGCCATTCGGTCCCGCCCCACCTCAACCAGCGTCCCGACGATGTTCCGGACCATCTTGTACAGGAACCCGTCCGCCTCAATCCGGAACTCGAACAGGTCGCCCTCGCAGGTGATGTCGAGTCGCGTCACGTCTCGAACGGCGTTCTCCGTCCGACCTCCGGCGGCACAGAAGCTCCGGAAGTCCCGTCGCCCCACGACGTTCGCCGCCCCCGCCCGCATCCTCTCCGGCTCCAGCCCGTAGGGGACGCACCAGGCGTAGCGCCCCAGGAACGGCGACCGCACCGGCCGCGACACCACCCGATAGACGTACTGCTTGCCTCGCGCGTCGAAGCGAGGATGGAAGGCGGCATCGACCTCCTCGGCCTCGATCACGGCCACGCTGCTCGGTAGCGCCGAGGTGAAGGCCGTCGGCGCCGCAGACAGCGGAAGCCCCACCTCCGTCTCCAGGCACACCACCTGCCCGAGGGCGTGAACCCCGGCGTCCGTTCGGCTGGCCGCCGTGAGCGAGACCGGGTGCCCCAGACAACGGCTCAGGCAGTCCTCGAGCGTCTCCTGCACGGTCGCGGCGTTCGGCTGGCGCTGGTACCCCGCGAAGTCCGTGCCGTCGTATTGGACGGTCAACTTGAGCTTTCGCATGGCCTGCGCCGCCCGTCCGGCGCCCCCAACCTCAGTCCGAGACCAGCTCCAGCACGGCCATCTCCGCCCCGTCGCCCCGTCGCTGGCCCGCTCTCAACACCCGGGTGTAGCCGCCGGGCCGATCCTGGAACCGCGGCGCGATCTCGTCGAAGAGGTGCTTGACCAGATCCTGGTCGGTCACGTAGCGCAAGACGCGCCGCCGCGCCGCGAGCCGACGGTTCTCCTCGCAACAGGCCAGCGAGATCAGCTTGTCCGCCAGGCGCCGGGCCTCCTTGGCCTTGGGCACGGTCGTGATGATCTTGTCGTGGCGGAAGAGCGATCCGACGAGACCCCTCAGCAGCGCCAGCCGCTGGTCGGTGGCGCGGTTCAGTTTTCGGTACTGCTTGCGGTGACGCATGGTTGGCTCCTTGATCGCTCGGCCGCGCCGCGGCCACCGGCTACGAGCTTACTCCTCCGCGTCGCCCAGGGGCATCTCCCCGGCGCCGAACTCCTGTCCCGTCGCCGAGGTCTTCAGGGCCAGGTCCATGTCGGCGAGCTTGTCGATGACCTCCTGCAGAGAGCGCTTCCCGAAGTTGCGGATCGCCAGGAGGTCCTCTTCCGTCTGCTCCACCAGGATGCCCAGGGTGTCGATCTTCTCTTTCTTGAGGCAGTTGTAGGTCCGCACGGAGAAGTCGAGGTTCTCAATGGGCGCCTGCAGCAGGCCGGAGACCTCCGGCTCGGGTTCCGGCGCTTCCTCGGGCGTCGCGGCCACAAGGCGCTTCTCGGTGAAGATGCCGACGTAGGCCAGCAGGATGTCGGCCGCCCGGGCGACGGCCGCCTTGGGCTCCAGGGTCCCGTCGCCCCAGACCTCCAGGACCAGCCGGTCCAGGTCGGTCCGGTGCCCCAGACGCGTGGGCTCGACGCGATAGCTGACGCGCGTGACGGGTGAGAACGTGGCGTCGACGGGGATCATGTCGGCCGACCGCTTCTCGCGGTCGCGGTCCTCGATGGCCAGATAGCCCTGGCCCACCTCGACCCACATCTCGATCGCAAGGGAGGCCTTGGGCTCGGTCAGCCGGGCGATGACGAGATCCGGGTTCACGATCTCCACACCGCCCGGGCACATGATCTGCGCTCCGGTGACCTCGCCCTCGCCACGCGCGTCCAGGCGCATGACCCGGCGCTCCCCCGCCGCGTGCTCCACCTCATCGTGGATCCGGATGGCAAGTTCCTTGATGTTGAGGATGATCTCGGTCGTGTCCTCGTAGACGCCCGGCAGCGTGGTGAACTCGTGCCGCGCGCCCTCGATGCGGACCGCCGTGATGGCTGCGCCGGGGATGTGGGACATCAACACCCGGCGGAAGGCATTCCCCAGCGTATGCCCAAACCCCCGCTCGAGGGGCTCGGCCACGAACTTGCCGTAAGTCTCCGTCACCTGCAGCGGGTGGATGGCGGGCTTCAGAGCTTCTAGCATATCCACGTCTCCTCGCGTCTCTGCCCGCTCGGGCCGACCCGGGCGAGGCGTCATGCCTGTCCCGCCGGAGCGGGCTGGGGCTTACCGCGCGTAGTACTCGACGATCAGGGCCTCATTGACGTCCGTCTCGATCTGGTCGCGCGTCGGAATGCCCTTGACCGTGATCCGGAACTGGCTCCAGTCGGCCTCGAGCCACGGGGGAACCTGGGCTCCGGGCCCGGACTCCTTCGCCTCGGAGAACGGCTTCTTGGCGCGGCTGTTGGCCCGAACCTCGACCACATCCCCTTGGCGCACCGAGAAGGAGGGTATGTCGACGATGCGGCCGTTGACCGCGAAGTGCCGGTGGCGGACCACCTGTCGGGCCGCCGAGCGGCTGGGCGCGAAGCCCGAGCGGTAGACGACGTTGTCCAGGCGCCGCTCGAGGTGCTGCAGAAGCGCTTCGCCCGTGACGCCGCGCTCGCGCTGGGCCTCGCGGATGTAGCGGCGGAACTGCGTCTCCAGGACCCCGTAGATGCGCCGGCACTTCTGCTTGGCGCGCAGCTGCAGAGCGTAGTCGGAGGGCTTGACCTGGCGGCCCTTCTTCCCGCCCTGGGTGCCGCCGGAGCCGTGGCCCGGGGGCACCTGGCGCTTCTCCCAGGCGCACTTGGGGCCGTAGCAGCGGGCGCCCTTGAGATAGAGCTTCTGTCCTTCGCGGCGGCAGAGCCTGCAGACCGCCTGTGTATACCGTGCCATGCTGTTCCTCCGAACCCGGGCTGTCGCGTCACGCGCCCGGGATGCATCCCGGGGACGCCCTGAGCGCCGAACGGCGCCCCTGCTGCTCTGTCGGGTCGGTCGGCCCGGCGGGGGCCGCGGCCGACCGGCGGTTCCGGCCTCGGCGCTAGATGCGGCGGCGCTTCGGGGGCCGGCAGCCGTTGTGCGGAATCGGCGTGACGTCCTTGATGCTGCCGATGTCCAGCCCCGCCGCCTGCAGCGCGCGGATAGCCGTCTCGCGGCCCGAGCCGGGCCCCTTGACGAACACATCCACCTTGCGCAACCCCATCTCCTTGACGCGCTGAGCCACGTTGTCGGCCGCCATCTGCGCCGCGAAGGGGGTGCTCTTGCGGGTTCCCTTGAACCCCACCGTGCCTGCGCTGGCCCACGCCACGACGTTGCC
>VGFB01000758.1 GCA_016869015.1 Armatimonadota bacterium | reverse complement strand
AGCCCGCAGCGGAACCCGGCCTGGGAGATCCGGTACTTCGTGGGTCCGGGCGGCCCGGAGCCGATCATCCGCTGGGCCGCCGTCGATGCCACGGACGGGAGCCTGATCTACGTCGACCACGCCCTCCCCGACACGTGCTTCGAAGCCGGCATCTGATCCACGTAAGCCCTCCCGGCCTCGACGCGGCAGCCCGTGACGCGCTACTCGTGCTGAGTCTGCGCGTCGCGCCGCCGCACGGACCGGCATGGGTGGTTACGGTCGACGTCATCCGCAAGGCGGACGACGACCCCGTCGGGATGAGGGACGTCTACGTAGATGCAGTGACAGGTGCCGTTCTGAGGCCCGACCGATGACGGAGCGCCACCAGGCAGCCTCTCGAGACGTGGAGGCGGCTCCGACCCGGCTTTCGCGCCTCGCCTGGACGGGCGTGTGCGGCCTCCTCATGGTGTCTGGGCTACTCCTTGGGATGTGGGCTCTCCGACAGCGCGGACTCCCCGCCGAGACTGAGCGCAAGGCTCTGGCCGGCGGACTGCGTGTAGACCCCCGGTTGCTTGTGCTTGAGCGGCAGGAGAGGATCCCGCTCATGCACACGCGCCGGGTGTGGCGATACTGCCCTCCTACGGGACTCGGTGCGCACTTCCGTACCTTCGACTCCCAACTGCGTGCTGCGGGATTCCACGAGCGCCTGCCGCGAGTCCGCACTGCTGGCGCTTGGTCGGCTCCCCTGGCGTTGCCCGGGGCCCCCACATGGGCAGGAATTCAGCGCCACATCTCGTCGGGCGAGCAAGCGCCACTCACACCTGAAGCCCGCGATCTTGCGTTTCTGGCGCTCGGGAGCGTTCTGGGTCTAGTGGTTACCGACGCGGAAGGCCGGAACCTGTACCCGAGTCTCGACTGGAGCGGCGTGCCAACGGAGTACCCAAGCGGCCAACAGCACGTAGACGTGATCCTCCAGTTCGAGGACCCGCCACCAGAGGTACCGGGACAAGCCCGGTGCTCTCTCATACTGGATACGGGCCAGGTGGACTCCGTGGAGATGAAGGACTGGTGATATTGCGGGGCGGCAGCGCGGTACAGGTTGCTGTCTCCCGGGCTGCCTTTGCGAAGGAGAGACGGACAGTGCCGTCAGCTCGCGTGACAAACCCAGCGCCCCCGGCGAGTTGAGGAGGACGACACGGACAGTGGGTTGCGCTTTCTGCGCGAGGCGTGCTGCGGCCGACCCGAGCAACAGCAGAACGCCGCAGGGGGCCATCCTGGACAGGGCGGCCTTGGGCATCAGGCACTCACCACAGCCGATGACGGCATCGCGGCCTGCCGCCGGGCGCCGTCCGCGTGTGTGGCGGAGAGCGCGACCTCCCGCCCGCGTCGACGACGTTGCTGAGCGTCACACCGGGCCAACCGCGGCGGCGACGGGACGCCTATCAGCCTCACGACGCTTGTCATTGACGCGGTCACGGCACAGGTGCTGCCAGCGCAAGGCTGACCCGCCACGTGAGGGGCTGCAGCGCGATGGACTCTGCGAAGACTGGCGGTCAATGGCGCAGGGGCATGACCCTTGTGGCCCTTGCCATCGCGGGGGGCGCCGCCCTGCTGGCGGCCACTTGCCGCCAGCGAGCGCTGCCTCGGCACGTGGAGAGCCGGGCGCTGGGCGGCCAACTGCGGGTCGACCCCCGACACCTGATACTGGTGCAGGAGTACCGGCAGTGGCACGGCGCAGTCCTTACGACCCGTCGCCTCTGGGAACGCGACCGTCAGCGGGGTCGTGGCGGAGAGTGCGACCTACCGCCCGCGTCGACGACGCTGCTGTCCGCCACTCCGATCCGCTAAACGGGAATCCGCGATTCTCGATCATCGGCGACGTCGGGCCCGCGGTGTAGGAGCGGGAATCGCGGATTCCCATTCAGGGGGTGGCCTGGGCGGCCGCCGTCTCGTACTGCCGCTTCCCTTCGACCATGTACTCCCACATGCCCCGCTCGAAGAGCGCGACGCGCTGCTGCTCGAGGGCCGTCCGCGCGGCGGTCTTGGCCTCATCCATCAGCCCCTGCCACTCCGCCATGCGCTCGGCGGTGCCCAGCCACTTCCAGGCAAGCTCCTGGGTCTGGTGCTGGTGCGCGGCAGAGGTCTGGATCTCCGGCGGATAGGACGAGGGACTGGAGTAGGTCTGCCCGATCCCCTCGTACAGCTTCCGCATCGGCTCCGCCGCGGCCCCGTAGAAGCGGGTGAAGAACTCATCGATGAGCTTGTCGCCGTCCAGCGACGGATCGTCCGCCAGCTTCAGGCTAACATACAGGTCGGGCAGGTCCATCAGGTGCGTCTGCCCGAACTCGCTCGAGTGCTCGAGGAAGATGCCGCGGATGTCGGCGGCGTTGTACATGTCCATCTGCTTCACGGCGGTGTGCGCGAAGTAGCTCGGGAAGCTGTTGTACTTGCCCCAGTGCGACTGCAGCGCCGGGAAGCAGTAGTATAGCCACAGATACAACGGCCGGCGCTTGCCCTCCCGCGCGACCCACGAGTCGAAGACCTTCCGGTCGTTCACCTCCATCGACGGGCACCACCAGTTGCGCGTGTGGAGGCACATCTGCACGATGATGTTGGGCTCCAGGTCGATTCCCTCGGGGTAGTAGCCGTACTCCCAGTAGGCCAGCGCGCCGATCCACCTGTCGGGGTGGGTCTTGCGCGTCTCGCGCGCCACCTCGTTCACAAAGGTCCAGAGGTACCGGCTGACGTGCCCGTTGGTGAACTGCGGGTTCTTGGCCTCCTCGGCGTCGAGCATCCCCTGGCACCGCTCGCACTGACACCAGCGGTTGTCATCCATCGGCACGAGGGGGAACACATCGCCCATGGCGCCGGTCCCCGGCGCTGCGCCCTTCCCATCGAAGAAGTCCCGCGCATCCTGCACGACCTGCGCAATGAACCCGGGGCTGGTAAAGCAGGGCTGCGAGGGATGATCGCCCTGCCCCTGGGCGAACCAGTCCGGGTGCTCCTTGTAGAACCGGTCGTAGTAGCCGCCGAAGGAGTGACAGACCCAGAAGGGCTGTCCGCCGAGGCGCATCCGCAGCCGCCAGAGCGTGTTGTCCTGTCCCGAGACCGCGTCGCCGTTGGCGGGCACGTACAGCGGCGTCGGCGTGATCCAGCGGTAGACCATCTTCGGCGCGCGTCGCACGTCCCGGCCCTGGACGGTCAGCGTCGGGCGCGTGGGGTAGCACGTGCCGATGTCGGTGGGCAGATACCAGCGGACCTCGCAGAAGCGCTCGAGGAAGTCGTAGACTGCGTTCAGCGTGCCGCGCTCGGCGTACCAGTCCGGCGGCGGTACGGAGAGCCCGCCGCGCCCGCTGCTGTCGCGCGGGAA
>VGFB01000757.1 GCA_016869015.1 Armatimonadota bacterium | reverse complement strand
GATCCGAAGGACTACACCGATCGGGGGCAGGTGATGCGCCACCTGCGCTACTGCCTGCGCTCCGCGCTCGCCGCCGCGGAGGTGCTCGGCGTCGATGAGGACCTGCGCGCCCAGTGGCGTGAGCGCCTGGACCAGTGCGCGGGTGATGACGGCCAACCGCCGGTGAAGCTGGAGGGGCTCGACCGGCACTTCGCCGAGGCCTGCGCGCCGGAGCTCGGCTCGGGCCGCCCCTACCGGGGCCGACTCCCGGAGAGCGGCGGCGATCCCTGGCCGCCGATCACCGACGGGCTGAACACCTGGTACGCGGGCCAGTACCCGGTTGGCGCGATGGCGCAGCTCCGCGCGGGCGTCATCGAGCCCGACCGCGCCTTCCTCGGGCTGAAGCGCCTCGTCGAGCGCTGGCGGCACCCGAACGGGCTCATCTGGGCGATGAGCGTCGCCGACTACGGCCACGCCGGCGCCTGGACCGAGACCCTCGGCATCTGCGCGCCGCTGCAGGAGATGATGCTCCAGAGCTACGGCGGCGTGCTCCGCGTCTTCCCCTGCTGGCCGAAGGCCGTGCCCGCGAGCTTCACCACCTTCCGCGCCGAGGGCGCCTTCCTGGTCAGCGCCTCCTGGCAGGACGGCGCCGTGACCTCCCTCGCAATCCTCAGCGAGAAGGGCGGCCCGTGTCGTCTCTACTCGCCGTGGGAGGGTGGCCTCGCGGTCCGCGACGCCGCCGGGCGGGATGTCACGGTGGAAGGCCCGGAGGAGGGAATCCACCGGTTCGAGACGGAACCTGGGGTGACCTACGCGGTGCGAGCCGAGCAAGGGGCGTGACGGGCGCGGTTGCCTGCCGTCCAGCAAACGAACCGGAGACTGCCATGCGGATGCTGATGCTGCTGCTGACAACGAGTTGCGTGGGCCTGGTGGGCGCCCAACCCACCTACGACGCCTGGCTGAAGCACCGCGACGCGCTGGTGAAAGACCCGTCGCTGGTCCGTTACTACACCTTCGAGCAGGGCACGGGTGACGCGGGGGATCTGATCCCGAACCTCGTCGGCGAGGAGGCGCCTCTGCAGCGCGGCCTGGCGCGGGAGCCCGCTGAGCCCTTCCAGGCCATCGAGGGGCGCTGGCCCGAGAAGCAGGCCGTGCGGCTCGACCGGGCGTTCCTCTCGGCGCCGCCCTTCGAGGTGACCGATCGGCAGTTCACCGTCGAGGCGTGGCTGCGGGTGAACGGGCCGGGGAACGTCCCCGGCGACACTCCCACGCAAACGGGGACGCTGCTGTCGGTGGGCATCGGGTTCTGGGACGGGTGGCGGATCACGCTGAGCTACCCGGACCGCCCCCTGATGTTCGAGATGGGCCGCCCGGCGCCGGTGAACGCCTTCGCGATCCGCTCGGCGAGCACGCCCGACCGCGTGTGGCATCACCTCGTGGCGAGTTGGGACGGCCAGCAGACGCGGCTCTTCCTCGACGGGTTGCCGATCGCGAAGGGTGACTACGCGGGCGAGTACACGCCGCCCCAGCCCGGCGCGTCGTTCCGCCTCGGCTTCGCCGGATATGGCTGGGGCTCGTGCGTGCTCGACGTCGATGAAGTGGCCGTCTACACTCGCGCCCTTACCCCCCTCGACATCCTCCGCCACGCCTGCCTGGGCGCCGAGCTCACCGAGGAGCTGGCCGCTCGTTTCACCCAGGCGAACGAGGCCCTCGAAGGGGGCGACGGCGTCTCCGCCGCCGAGCAGTTCGCCGCGTTGGCAAAGCGCCCCGGTCTCGCACCGGAGCTTGCGGCGGTGGCGCGGGTGCAGCTGGGCCGGGCCCTCCTCGCCCAGCAGAAGCCCGGCGAGGCCCTGGCCGCTCTCACGCCGGTCATGGACGTGCCGGGCATCCCCGAGGGCCTGCGCGCCATGGCTCTGGCCCCGCTGCAGCGGCTGGCGGTCGAGACGGCGGATGCCCCCGCGGCCCTCTACGAGGCCTTGTTGGCGCGGGCGGGCGAGCTACCGCCCCGGGAGGTCGCCCAGCTTCACCTCAACCTCGCGCGGAAGTACGCCCAGGCTGGGAAGCGCGCCGAGGCCGAGCAGCAGTTCCAGGAGGTGCTGGAGATGACCGACCTGCCGCCTCGCGAGAAGCTTGACGTGCTGCTGCAGGCCGGGCATGCGGCCGCACAGGCCGGCGACCATGACGCGGCGCGCGCGCAGTACTCGGCGGTCCTGGGCACGGCCGACGCCCCCTCGCACTTCCGCAGCCTCGCGCAGCTGTGCATCGCCCGCTCGCACGTGCAGCAGAAAGCCTGGGCGAAGGCCCGGGGCGCCTATGAGATGGTGAAGGACCTGGAGGGCGTGCCCGGCTCCCACATCATGGAGGCCGAGGAGTGTGTGCGGGAGATCGAGCGCCTCCAGGCGGGCCGGCCGGCCCGCGATCCGGCGTGGTCGCGCGTGCAGCTCCCGCCGCGCCCGAAGCCGGGGCTCGAGCTCTTCATCGCCGCTGACGGCTCCGACGCGAATGCCGGGACCAGAGAGCGCCCCCTGGCGACCCTGCAGGGCGCCCGCGACGCCATCCGCGCGCTGAAGGCCGGCGGACTGCCCGCCGGCGGCGTAACCGTCTGTGTGCGGTCGGGCGTCTATCCGGCCGCCGATACACTGGTCCTTGAGGCGGAGGACTCCGGAACGGAGGCCGCCCCGATCATCTACCGCGCGGAGGAGCCCGGGTCCGTAACCTTCACGGGCGGCGCGGCCGTCGAGGGCTTCGAGCCTGTCACCGATCCCGCCGTCCTCGCCCGGCTTCCCGAGGAGGCCCGGGGGAAGGTGCTGCAGACCGACCTGCGGGCGCAAGGGCTCACCGATCTGGGCGAGGTGCAGCCGATCGGCATGAGTCGTCCCGGGCACCCGGTGCTCGAGCTCTACTTCGACGGCAAGCCGATGTCCCTCGCGCGGTGGCCCAACGAGGGCTTCGTGCAGACCGGCAAGATCCTCGACCCGCAAGGGACCTTCGAGTACGAGGGCGACCGGCCGACCCGCTGGGGGCAGGCGCAGGACGCGTGGGTCTACGGCTACTTCCGGTGGCTGTGGGCGGACGACTCGGTGCCCATCGGCGCCATCGATACCCAGACGCGTCAGCTCAAACTCGGCCTGCCGACGGGCTACGGCGAGACGGTCCAGGGCGCGCCGTACTACGTCTTCAACCTCCTCGAGGAGATCGATCGACCCGGTGAGTGGTACCTCGACCGCGACAGCGGTCTCCTGTACTTCCTGCCCCCCTCGGATCCGGCGCAGGCTGAGGTGACCCTCTCGATGTTGAGCGGGCCCTTCGCCACGTTGACCGACGCGTCGTGGGTCACGCTGGAAGGCTTCACCTTCGAGCTTGGCTGGGCCGA
>VGFB01000756.1 GCA_016869015.1 Armatimonadota bacterium | reverse complement strand
CCGCCGCCTCTGACCCGAACGAAGACGTCCGCGTCGCAGCCATCAGCGCGCTGGGTCGGCACCAGGCCGCCGAGGCCGTGCCGGTGCTCATCAAGGCAGCCGTGGCGCCGAGCAAGAAGGAAGCTGACGCCGCCTCGAAGGCGCTCACCGGCATGACGAGCGACGGCGCGACGCGCGCGATCGTGGACGCGCTGGCGGCGGCGACCCCTCTGGAGCGCGCGGCCGCGCTCCGCGCCCTCGGGACGCGGGCGGACGCGGGCCTCACTGAACTCTTCCTTAAGTCTGCCGACGATCCGGACGAAGGGGTGGTCGTGGCGGCCCTCGACGCTCTGGGGCGGCTCCACGACGACAAGACGGCTCCGGCGCTCCTGATCCTCGCCAAGGCGGGCAGTGAGAAGACGAAGAGCGCGGCGGTTCGCGCGTACCTGGAGATCGGCAAGGCCATCGTCGAGACCGACCGACCGCGGGCGCTGAGCATCTTCCACGACGCCCTGGCCCTCGCCGACGCCGACGACGCGAAGGCTGCGGCATTGGACTGCCTCGCGACCATCGGCTCGCCCGATTCCCTCTCGAGCGTCCGCCCCCTCCTGGAACAGGGCAGCGACGCAGTGAAGAAGTCGGCGGCGGGCGCGGTGGTCGCCATCGCCGAGACCCTCATCAACACCGGTGAGTCCGCCGCCGCCGAGAGCCTCCTGACCAGCGCCCTGCCTCACCTGCAGGACCGCGCGCTGGTCCGCCGCGCGTCCGCCGCGATGCGGGCGCTGGGCAAGCCGCTGGCGCCCGGCGCGGACAACGGCTATCTCACGGAGTACTGGGTCCTCGGTCCCGCCGGCGACCGCGGGGATCTGCGCAAGACAGATGCCATCCCGACCGACGCACAGATCAGCGTGGTGAAGCCCGTCACCGTCGGCGATCAGACCCGCACCTGGCAGTTCCGCCCGACGGACGATCCGAACGGCCACGTGGACTTCGAGCAGGCCGTCGGCCAGATCGGCAATAACGGCGCCTACGCCTACGTCGAGTTCGAGGTTCCGGAGGCGCAGGACGCGCTGCTGAAGATCGGCAGCGACGACGATGAGGTCACGTGGCTGAACGGCGCCAAGGTCGTGGAGTACATCGGAGACCGCGGCTGGAACGCCGACCAGGACACCGCGGAAGTGCAGCTGCAGGCCGGGACGAACTGGCTGCTATGCAAGGTGCTGAACGGCGGCGGCCAGTGGGCGCTCAGCGCGCGCCTGACCGACCGCGAAGGCCGGCCGCTGAAGGTCAAACAGTGGCGCAAGACGCCCGCCGATCTCGTAGCGGAGCGCGGCTGCATCGCCACCTTCTGGCTCCTGGGTCCCTTTGCCGGGCAGAACGCCTTGCGCAACGTCGACGCGGTTGACCCGACGGCGCCGACGGACCTCACGCAGCCGGTGACGCTCGGGGACGAGACCCGCTCGTGGCGCCGAACACCCGTCACCGACGCGCGCGGGATGCTCGACCTTCAGCGGGCGCTCGAGGACAAGCAGGACGTCGGCTGCTACGCCTACGCCGAGGTCACCTCCGACCAGGCCCAGGAGGTGTTGCTCAAGATCGGCAGCGATGACGATGTGTACTGCTGGCTGAACGGCGAACTGGTCCACGCAAACCCGGCCGCTCGCCCCTGGGCCGAGGATCAGGACATCGTCCAGGCCCGCCTACAGCCGGGCGTGAACCGGATCCTGCTCAAGGTCCTCCAGGGCGGGGGCGGCTGGGCCGTGAGCCTGCGGATCACCGATCCCCAGGGCGATCCGCTCGTCTTGCCGCAACGCACCTCCTGACGACACCCGGGGGACCCGACATGGCTGAGATCACACGCTTCAGTTTCCCGACGCAGATTCGGTATGGGCCCGGAGCCCGGGCGGCGCTTGCGGAGTTCGCCGATGAGCTGCAGGTGACTCGCCCTCTGTTGGTGACCGATCGGGGGCTCCCGGGCACCGAGGCGTACCGGCTGACTGCTACGGCCCTCGCGCAGACGTGGTCCGGCGGATACGAGGCCTCCGAGGGTGTCCATCCGAACCCGGTCGAGGCCGATGTCGAGGCCGTCTTTCGCGCCTACGAGGACGGCGGGTGTGACGGCGTGGTCGGGCTCGGGGGCGGGAGCGCGCTGGACGTGGCCAAGGCCGCCCGCCTCCGCATCGCCTTCCCCGACCTGAGCCTGATGGACATCGCCGGTCGGGAATGGCCCCGCCGCCTGGCGCCCTTCTGCGCCATCCCCACCACCGCGGGCACCGGCAGCGAAGTGGGCCGCAGCAGTGTGGTCACGATCCCCGCCCTCGGGCGGAAGGCCGTCGTCGGCGGCCAGCCGCTGCTCGCCGACCTCGCCATCCTCGATCCCGAGCTCACCGTCGGCCTGCCCCCGGCCCTCACCGCGGCGACGGGCATGGATGCCCTCACCCACGCCATCGAGTCCTTCGTCTGCCCCGTCCTCCATCCGATGTGTGACGGCATCGCGCTCGAAGCCATCCGGCTCGTGCGTCTCCATCTGCCCGTGGCCTACGCGAACGGGACGGACCTCCAGGCGCGCGGGCTGATGCAGATCGCGGCGGCGATGGGCGCCGTCGCTTTCCAGAAGGACCTGGGGGTGGCGCACTCGCTCTCCCATCCCTTGTCCAGCGAGTTCGGCCTGCACCACGGGCTGGCGAACGCAACCGTGCTGCCGTTCACCGTGCGCTTCAATGGAGAGACGGACAGCGGCCAGTACGGGCGCGTCGCTCAGGCCCTCGGGCTCCCGGCCGGCGACGACCCGGCCGCCCAGGTCGCCGAGTGCCTGGCAGAGCTGAACGTCTGCATCGGGATCACCCAGCGGCTGCGCGACCTCGGAGTGCCCCAGACGGCGTTGCCGGAACTGGCCGCCAAGGCGATGCAAGACGGCTGCCATCTCACCAACCCTCGGTCCTGCACGGAGGCCGACATGCTCCGACTCTACGAGGAGGCCTGGTAATGCTGGGAACCCCTGACGCCCTGCTGATCGACGGGCAGTGGCGCGCCGAGGCCAGCGGCGGCTCACTGACGCTCATCGAGCCTGCGACCGAGCAGCCCTGGCACAGTGTGCCCGCGGCCGGGCTCGGGGAGATCGACGAGGCGGCGACCGCCGCCGCCCGCGCGTTTCGTGAGGCGCCGTGGGCGAACGCCTCCCCGCGCGACCGGGCCAATGCTCTGTTCCGCCTCGCGGCCCTCATTCGCGAGCAGGTTGAGGACCTGGCCGTCCTCGAGTCCCGCAACGTGGGCAAGCCCATCGCGGACTCGCGCGATGAAGTCCTCGCCGGCGCGCGCTGCATGGAGTACTACGCGGGGGCCGTCTCGACGTTCGGCGGCGAAACGCCCCCCG
>VGFB01000755.1 GCA_016869015.1 Armatimonadota bacterium | reverse complement strand
TGGCGGTCTCGACCGATGGGCGTCTCGCTGTCGCGTGGGACACGTACGCGAACGGCAGCTACGACGTGCTGGCCCGGGAGTGGCGCCAGGGGAAGTGGGGCGAGGCTCGGCTGATCGCGGGCACGCTGCAGAACGAGTGCCGCGCGACCGCTGCCTATGACCGGCTGAACCGGCTGTGGCTCGCTTACGAGGTCTCTCCGGAAGGCTGGGGCAAGGATTTCGGGCCGTACGACCAGAGCCCCCAGAAGACCGCGCTGTACCAGACCCGTCAGCTCGGCGTGAAGGTCCTCGCCGACGGATCGCTGTCCGCGCCCGAGGCCGACGTGAACCTCGCGCTCCCCATGCCCGACGGCGGACGCCGCTTCCCCAGGTCTCAGCCGCGCTTCCTGGCGAGCACGCCGCGTATCACGACCGATGATCAGGGCCGTGTGTGGCTCGCCGCGCGGATGCGGATGAGCCGATTCGACAATCCGGTCGGCGGATGCTGGATGAACTGGCTGACCACCCTCGAGCCGGAGGGCTGGAGGACCGCCTCCCTCGTGCCCGGCACCGACGGCTTCCTCCACGAGCCCAACGCGCTCGTCCCGGCGCCCGAGGGCGGGGTCTACGTGGTCTCGACCTCGGACGGTCGGTTCCGCGCTGCGCCCGCGATGGGCCCGAACCCGGCCAAGCGCCGCCAACGCGCCGCGGGCGCCCCACCGGCAACCACGCGCACCTACGTCGAGTACCCCGACTGGCAGTTCAACCAGGAGCTCAGCGTCGCGGACACCGGGCCGCTACCGCCGCCGGCCAGCGACCTGAAGCTGGTCGCCTCCGCCCCCGAGCAACCCGCCGGGCCTTCCGACGCCGCGCGCGAGGAGGCTCAGCAGATCGCCGCGATCCGCGCCTACCGCGCCGACGTCGACGACCGCCGACAGCGCATCTGGCGCGGCGAGTTCCACCGGCACACCGAGTTCTCGCCCGACGGCCAGGGCGATGGCGCGCTCTTCGACATGTGGCGCTACGGCCTGGACATGGCGAAGCTCGACTGGATCGGAAACGGCGACCACGACAACGGCAACGGGCGCGAGTTCACCTGGTGGACCACACAGAAGACGACCTCCCTGTTCACCATGCCGGACACCTTCACGCCCCTGTACACCTACGAGCGCAGCGTGAACTACCCCGACGGCCACCGCAACGTGGTCTTCGCCCAGCGGGGCGTGCGTCCCCTCGCGCGCCTGCAGGGGGGCGCGGGCAAGGACATGGACGCCCAGGGGCCCGACGCCGAGCGCCCCCACACACCCGATACGCTGATGCTCTACCGCTACCTCGCGCAGTTCGGCGGCGTCTGCGCCAGCCACACCAGCGGCACCGACATGGGCACCGACTGGCGCGACAACGATCCCCAGGTCGAACCCGTCGTCGAGATCTACCAGGGCGACCGCAACAGCTACGAGCGCCCCGACGCGCCACGCGCGATGTCCGCGGACTACGCCATCGGCGGCTACCGGCCGCTCGGCTTCGTCTCCCGCGCGCTGCTGAAGGGCTATCGCCTCGGCTTTCAGTCCTCCAGCGATCACATCTCCACCCACATGAGCTACTGCAATGTGTGGGTGGAGGACCCGTCGCGGGAGGCGATCGTGGAGGCCATGAAGCGGCGCCACGTCTACGGCGCCAGCGACAACATCATCGCCGACGTCCGCTGCGGCGAGCAGTTCATGGGCGACGAGTTCACCGTCACCGCGCCGCCGATCATCCACGTGAAGCTCATCGGCACCGCGCCCTTCGCCGAGGTCGTTATCTGCAAGGACGACGTGTACGTCTACTCGACCCAGCCGAACACCGACACCGTTGAGTTCGAGTGGGCCGACAACGACCTCCAGCCGGGCAAGACGAGCTACTACTACATACGCGGCACCCAGGTCGGCGAGACGGAGACGAAGGCGGTGAAGAGCCCCACCGGGGAGAACGTCGAGGTCGAGGTCAACAACGGCGAGGTCGTCTGGGTCTCGCCGATGTGGATCACGTACCAGCCGCAGTGAAGGGAGACAGTGGAGCGCCCAATGGCCCAGAACGGCGACGTGGCAGTCCTGCGCGAGCTGACGAGGCAGTATGTCGAGATCGCGAGCAAGCCCATTCAGGACGAGCGCCGCGAGCTCTGGCGGCGGCACAACAGCTTCGAGCGCACGCGCCCGCCGATCTACGTCCGGTGGCTCGCGGCGTGGCATGAGGCGGAGGAGTCGAAACTGAAGTGCGAGGATCGCTTCTACCAGCACTTCGAAGCCCTTCTGCGGATGGAGATCTTCCAGGACGGCATCGGGGATGACTCCGTTCAGGAGCCGTGGCTGACCCTCGGCGCCGTGAAGCCCACGCCCCCCGGCGGCATCTGGGGTCTGCCGTACAACCGCATCCCCAGCCCCGAGCGCGGCGGCTCCTGGATGTTCGATCCGCCCCTCAAGCGCTGGGAAGACATCGAGGGCCTCGCCGAGATCCACCACGTGGTCGATGAGGAGGCGACCGCCCGCAACCTCGCGCGCATCCAGGACGCCATCGGCGATCTCATCGAGATCAACGTCGACCGCGCGCCCGCCTGGCGCGTCTGGCACGCCGACATCTCTTACGACCTCGCCAACCTCCGCGGCCTCGAGCAGATCATGTGGGACATGGTCGACGCCCCCGAGCGGCTCCACCGGCTCTGCCGCTTCCTCAGCGAGGGCATCCAGCGCGTCCACCAGGAGGCCGAAGAAGCCGGCGACTGGCGGCTCACCGACCATCAGAACCAGGCCACGCCCTACTCGCGCGAGCTCCCCGACCCGCGGGCCAACGCGCCCGCCTCGCGCAAGCAGCTCTGGGTCTTCGCCGCGGCCCAGGAGATGGCCCAGGTCTCGCCCGCCATGCACGAGGAGTTCATCCTGCAATACCAGCTCCCCATCCTCAGCCGGTTCGGCCTCTCTGCCTACGGCTGCTGCGAGGACCTGACCCACAAGATCGACATGCTCCGCCAGATCCCCAACCTCCGCCGCATCGCGGTGACGCCTGTCGCGGACGTGCGCAAGTGCGCCGAGCAGATCGGGACCGACTACATCCTCTCCTGGCGCCCGAACCCCTCCCAGATGATCTGCTGCGGCTTCGACCCCGACCTCATCCGCACCGTCGTCCGCGACGCCCTCGAAGCCTCCAAGGGCTGCTTCGTCGACATGACCCTCAAAGACGTGCAAACCGTCCAGCACAACACCGCGAACCTGCGGGAGTGGGTGAAGGTGGTGAGGGGAATCAGCGATGGGTACGCTTGAGGAAGGTCTCGGGTTGGACGCCGCACGTCGCTCCCCACGGGCCGCTGCGGCACTGCGCTTCGGGTCGGAGCGAGTAGA